>WYBG01000272.1 GCA_011526015.1 Deltaproteobacteria bacterium
ATCTCGAAGCGATTGAATTCCGCCCCGAACCGCTCTACCCGGAACTTTACATCCAGGTACTCCACCTGCCCGCGGGTGGATTCCACCGCTCCCTCCACCCGGAAAGTTTCATCCGCCAATCGCCCGCGAAAATCCAGCCCGGCAGAGGCGTTATCTATATCCAGCTCCATAAAAACTTCCCCCACGTAGGCCGGCACCTTCACGAAGTAGTGGTTGTTCCTGCCGGGCAGGGAGTTGATGTCCCAGCGCATATTCATCAAAAAATCCACCACTTTGTTGTCTTCGTAAAATTTTTCATCGTCGTCGTACATGCCGATGAAGGGGAAGGTAACCCGGCAATTGTAAAGCGTCAGGGTTCCCCGGGCGCAGGGCAGCTCCGGGGGGCCGGCGAAGTAAAACTTTTCCCCCGGTTTTTTACCGGTCGCGGCAAAGTAGCCGATATCTCCTTCCTCCATCATGCCGGGAATGGCCAGGGGAATGCCCTGCTCGGCGGTTTCCAGGGCCAGCACGCCCAAATTCAATCCCACTTCGTCGAATACCCAGGGTGCGAGCCGGGTGGTGTCTATCGTAACCTCGGGCAGGTTGTAAATACGCGCCCAGCGGTTGCCGACCAGCCCCTCGATGGTTTTGACATGGATGAAATTGCCCGCCCCGGCCAGCTCCACCTCGGCTTTCAGTTGCGCCAGCGGGGGGATGACGCCGTCGAATTCCAGGGAGCCGTTGAAAATTTGCAGGCGCATCGCCTCTAAAGAAGGGCGGGAGCGGGTTCCGATCACCCGCGCGAAGAAGTTCCCCTCGCAATCCGGGTTTTTGAAATAGGGCAAAAGTTTCGGCAGCTCCGCCAGCACGTTTCCCCGGGCGGTGATTTTCACGTCCATAGGCGCATCCGGATCCACCCCGATAAACCCTTCCCCCTCCACGGTGTACTCATCGCGGTTGATATAGATGAATTTCCGCACCCGCACGAGGTGGTTGCTGAGTTCCCAAAACGGTTCCCCGGCGGCCACGGAATCTTCGAAAGCCAGGATGATGGTATCGAAGGGATTGTTTTTGAATAGCCCGTTTTTGATCTGCACGTCCCCGAAAATGGCCGGGCGGCTCATGGGACCGGCGGCGGTAATAGCGTAGCTGAAATTTCCCCTGATGATCTCCGGGTCGCGAAATACCGTCTCGGCCAGGAAGTTGCTCTCCACGTTCTCCGCCCGGATGGCCAGGTTCAGGGAATCATTCTGCAAGTTCCAGGCGAAATCCGCGTTGAAAACCTGCTCGCCGTTCAGCCGCACCCAAAAATTGTCGAAATTCAGACGGTAATTCTCCAGGGCTCCCGAGAAACGGGTGTCGTAATATCCTACCCGGTTCACGATAAAATCCGTCGCTTCCAGGTTGAACTGGAGCCGGGGATTGCCGACCGTTCCTTCCAACGCCATCTCTCCCTGGATCACCCCTTCTTCGAAAACCGCGCCGATAGCGGGGCTGTTTTGCAGGTACTCGGAGATGGAGAAGCGCTCGATGCGGATATTTCCCCGGAAGGGCGCCCCGGGGCGGGAGCCGGAAAACAGATCCCCGTGGAATAAATTTTCCGCATCGATGCGGGTAAACATCCCTTCTTCGGAAGAAACCACTTCAAAGTCGCCTTTGAGCAGTTGCGGGGCGGTGGAAGCGCTGAATTTACCCTTGATTTTCTGGTTCTCCATAAAAATATCCTGGATAGCGGCGGAAAGCGAGAAAATGTCGCGCTGGCCATCCCCGCTGATGATATTCATGTTTGCGTGCAGAGAGTTGTAGGGGCCGGAAAAATTAAAATCGACCGCCCGCCCGGCCACGAATCCGGCCGCCAGGGGATTGCGGGTAAAGCGCAACGCCGGGAAATCCTTCACGTCCAAAACGGCCAGGTCGGGATTGCTGAACAGGTTTTTGACCGTGCCCCTGACGGCAAAATCATCCGCCAGGTCTTCGGAATGGAGGCTGAAGTCGAAAAATTGGTCCTGCAGAATGAATGGTCCCCGCCCCTTCACAAACAGGCTGTCCTGCCCGTGTACCTGGTATTTGAAGGTTCCCCCGAACAGTTTGGCGCTGAAATCGCCCCCGAAATCGGTATGCAGGAGGATTTTCCCGCCGTTCAGGGCGTCCAGAATGCTAAAGTAGTTCTCCGGCACGGCGATGTCGGAGTCCAGGTCGAGTTGGAGGCGATGATCTGCAAAATTCACCTCCCCGGTTCCCTGGGTGCGGAATTTTATAAAATCCGCCCGCAGGTACGGGAATTCCATCAATTTGGTTTGGGTATTGTATTTCAGGCGCAGCCGAACAGTATTGAAGGGCACCACGGCATACAATAGCGCCGGGCAGCGCAGGTCGGCGGTGACGTCGAGGGAGTTGAACGGCCCGGTAAACGCGGCGCGCGCGGCAATTTGTCCCTGGTAGGCGTACTCAAAAATGCTGTGCGATTTTTTGAGATTCGCAGCGGAATAGTTCTCCACTTCCAAATGCCAATCCGCTTCCGGGCGGAACAGGTCCGGAACGGCGCCAAAAAAATGCCCCGCACCGTCTTCGATCTCGCAGGCAAATGGCTCGATGACCACCCCGCGCCGGGCAAAGCGCAGGGTGAGCTCCTCCGCCCGGGCGTGCTGGTTATGGATGTAGATTGAAAAATCCCGCACCCGGATTGCGCCGTAAAAAGCGAGGCTGTCCGGGGAAAACCCCCGGTTGGTGATTCCCACCCGGCCGGCCAGACGGGCGTTTTCCAGCTTCAAAAAGCCAAGTTTCCAGAAAGGCCAGTTGGAGGTAATGATACATTCGTTGAGCGCTAAATCCGCGGAGAATTTCCTGGCCGGAAAATCCACCGCCGCGGTTAAGTTAATGGAAGAATTGGCGGCGCCCAGGAATTCTCCTTGCAGATTCAAATCCGCCTGCTCCAGGTGGGAAGAATAGGCCACCCGCCCCGCCAGGCGGTTCAGCAGGGGAAATTCCTTGCCTTCCGGCGCTTTCAGAAGGATGCCCCCCTCTTCGATGGAGATAAAATTGATGGCGGGAAATTTCCGGATGCTTGAAAATATGTCCTGGAAAAGTTTTCCCATGGGGATTGCGCCGCTTTCCGCGGGAGTGGATTTTTCCGAATAGTAGAGGTTGAATTTGGGATTGACCAACGTAACCGAGGTGATGCAGTGGGGAATTTGAAATTTGTGGGTGATAAGTTTAAACGGATTGAATCCGATGCGTATCTCTTCCAGGTCGAGGCTGAAGGTGGCGTTTTCATCGGCGGCGCGGAGCTTGTACAATGATAAAGAATTGAAGCCCGCGGAGAAATCGTTGATCAAAAACAGCTCTCCGAAGTAGGGCTGGAGTTTCTTGACCAGCAAGGTCTTTATTTCGGTTTTGACCGGGGTGAAGGTCCAGAGCAGGTACCATCCCAGGGCTACCGACATGAGGGTAATGAAAAGGTAAAAATGCCAACTTCGCTTGTGTTTCATTCCGTTGCTCGATGCGCGCGTGCTCGATGCTCGATGCTCGATGCTCGATGCTCGATGCTCGATGTTTGATACTCGATGCTCGATGCTTGATGTTTGATACTCGATGCTCGTAAACCGGCTTATTGCATCGGGCATCCGTGAAAAGCGCCGCTTATGGGCGTTTGCAGTGTATTATAACGCGAACCTGCTAAAAGGTTCGGGGGTTTTTTTCGAATTGGCAATTGGCAATTACCAATTGGCAATTGCCAATTAAAAACACTTTAAGGGATCAATAAATCGCGCACCGGGGATAGTTCGAAGCCGCGCGAGCGCAATTCCCCGATCAATTCCGACAGCATGGTGTACATTCTGCCGTTCTGCCGCTCCGTTCCCAGGTGCATCAACACAATCGCGCCGTTCAAGCTCTGGCTGGCGTCGTCTTTGCCCAGGATGGCGTCCCGCACGACCTCCGGGGTTTTGTAGAGGGCAGAATTTTCGTCGCTCACCCAGTCGTGAGTATCAAAACCGTTGCTCCAGCCGACGTGCCGGAAGCCCGCTTCCGCCGCCCAGTCTAAGATTTCCTGGTTGTATTCTCCATAAGCCGCCCGCCAGTAGGGCTTCATGGGATGCCCCACCAGGGCGTTGAAGAGGCTGTCGGTGCGCAGCAACTGGCGCTGGAGATATTCCCGGGTCACGCCCGGGGCGCTATCGTGCCGGCGGTTTTGCTCGAAGGTGGTGAGGTGGGGATGGTCGTAGGTGTGGTTGCCGATTTCGTGCCCGGCGTTGACCATTTCCAGCACCAGCCCGGGGTATTTTTCGATGAACTGCCCGGTGAGGAACATGGTGGTGAGGACCTGTTTCTCCTTCAGAATGGTTAAGATTTCCCTGGCGCCTTCCGCGCTGGAGCCGCCGTCGAAGGTAAGCGAAAGCTGCCGGCGCTGGCGATTGCCGCGCACGACCGGGTAACGCAGCGCTTCCACCAGGGAGTTTTTGTAAGTGATTTCCAGGTGTTCTTCGTACACCAGTTGC
>WYBG01000273.1 GCA_011526015.1 Deltaproteobacteria bacterium
CGCGCCGTTAGGGTAATCTTCGCGCTCACCTGCTTTCCGTCGCGCAGGTAAACGATGGCCGTCTCATCCCCGGGCGCGAAATGCTTCAACGCTTCGGAGTATTCCCGCAGGTTGCTCACCTTGTGCCCGCCCAACTGAATGATGATATCCCCGGCCTGCAACCCCGCTTCGGCCGCGGGAGAATCTGCCGGAACGTCCGCTATCCGCACCCCTTCCCCGGCATAAGCGAAATCCGGCAGGGAGCCGGTGGTGGCCTTGCGCTCCCCGCCTTGCGCCGGGGCCGGCGCGCCGACTTCTTTTCTCTCCCCGGTAAACGTCATCGGCTGGTCGCGCTCGCTGAGGTACACCGCTGCTTCCCGTACAAAGGTGGCCACTTTTACCATACCGGGAACGTCGATCTTGTCCGCCGTATCGCTCGGGCGATGGTAATCCCTGTGCGCCCCGGAAAAAATCTGCACCGCCGGAACCCCGGCGTTGATGAAGCTCACCTGGTCGCTGGCGTCCAAATCCTGGGTGACTACATCGGATTCCACCCCGGTGACGTAACTGCATCCCATGAAGATAAATTTCCACTCCCGGGCCGTGGAGCCGTTCAGCACCAACAGCTTGTTGCCGCCTAACCGCCCTACGGTATCCAGGTTCAGCGCCCCTATTACCTTGCTGACCGGGTATTTTTGAGCATGTTGCACGTAATATTTCGAGCCCAACAAACCGCTCTCTTCCCCGCTGAAGGCCGCAAACACCAGGGCGCGATCCGGCTCCACGCTCTTCGACAGCAGGTTGGCGAGTTCTATCAGCACCGCCACCCCGCTGGCGTTGTCATCCGCGCCGTAGTGGATTTTCCCCTCGTCGCCGGCGTGAACGTCCGGCCAGCCCCGCCCTAAATGGTCATAATGGGCGCTGAGGACCGCGGATTGATCCGCCCACTCCGCTTTTTTGCCGGGCAGAACGCCGATGACGTTTTTCAGGGTCACTTCTTTCTGCTCCCCGCCCGCCTTCTCCTTCCAAATCTGAAAATACGTGCCGTTATCCCCGCCGGGCTGCAATCCCGCTTTTTTGAATTGTTCGGCAATGTAATCCGCCGCTTTATCCAGCCCCGGCGCACCCAGCCCGCGGCCCTCTAATTCTTCACCGGCGAGATATTTGACGTGCCCCGTCAGCGCCTCCTCCGAAAATACCGCGCCCAGTTTTGCCAGCGCCTCGCGCGGGGGCAGCTGGCCGGGAATGTCTTGCGGCAGGGAACCGTCGGCTTTGGGAATCAAAGCGGAAAGCGGAGAATTCACCGCCGGCCATTCTCCCTTGGCGATATTGGCCGGTTCTTCCCCCTCGAAGGCCAGGTAGCTGTATTTGCCATAATGGGGAAGCTTACGCCCCAGCCCCGGCAGGGCGTCGCCGCGGGTGGAGGACAGCCACACCACCACGGAGGCGGGGTTGGCCGGGTGCCGCACTGCAATGGCAAAACTGTGATTCTCATCGGGAATGGCGGTTTTGCCGAAGCGCACCGCGCTTTCGCTGATTTCCGCATCAAAATCCTTAATCCCCCGCTCGATGATATTGCGGTAAAGATTTTCCCGCCCGAACAGCCACACCGCTTTGTCCGCCGGCAGCACATTGACTTTGTCGTCAAAACCAACTTCGATTTTGCCGCCGCTGCCAGACGCCCAGCTCTCCGCCAGGGATTTGTATTCCTCCAGAATTGCGGCCGGCGCTTTGGAGGGCAGTAAAATCAACACTTTTTCCGCTCCGAAGATTTTCGAGAAGGAGGGGGGGATTTCGTTGAAATGCAGGCGGCGGAAGAGGTCGAATTCCGGGTCGATGTCGATGCGCAGGGGCTGCCCGCTCACGATGACCTGGAAAGCCTGGGTTTTCTCCGCCATTTTCACGATTTGCCATTTCGGTTCCCCATCGCTGTAAATCACAACCGGCGCGTCCAGGGCGTAGGCATCGCCGGGCTGAATCTGCGCCAGGGTGAAATTCACTACGTTGCCGTCTTCCACCGCTTTAACGCTGAGGTTGGAAAGCTGCAACTCCGGGGCGCCGGCGCGCTCCACCCACTGGATGAAGAAGGACTTCAAATCCTGCCCGGTCACTTGCTCAAAGGAGTTACGAATATCCTCGAACGAAGCGCGCTTGAATTTATTGGCGCGGTAGAATGCCTGGAAACCCTTGATAAACTGCTCGTCGCCCACCTCCCGGCGAAGCATGTGCCACATCATCAGAGATTTGCCGTAA
Source organism: Deltaproteobacteria bacterium (assembly GCA_011526015.1). GTDB lineage: Bacteria > Calditrichota > Calditrichia > RBG-13-44-9 > J075 > JABWBP01. The sequence goes on from WYBG01000273.1 coordinate 2,233, forward strand.
CCCACCGCCTCGCTCACGGCGTTGTAGCGGCTGCGAAATTGGGTGAGCGGGAAATCGTTCTCCGCGCTGGCGTAGTCGGTGTAGCGCTGCAGGGTGGAGCGGCGGTATTCCGCGCCCTGCCCGCGCTGCTCTTTGATCAAATGGTCGGCCATGTAGGAAGTCAGCCCCTCGCACCAGTTGCCGGAATCGTAATCCACGTACACGCTGTTGCCCCACCAGTTGTGCAGCAATTCGTGGGGATAAGAGGAGTGCAGGATGAAGGGAAAACGGATCACCTTTTCCCCCAACAGGGTGAAGGAGGGCATTCCGTAGCCGGTTTCCCAGAAATTTTCCACCAATGCGAATTTGCCGAAGGGGAACGGCCCCAGCAACTGGCGGTACATTTCTAAGTACTGGGCGGTAGTTTCTAAATATTTATTGGCTAAGTTTTCATCGGGAGTGCGCAGGAAGGCCATGGCGCTCACCGCCCCGGCGCTGCGCTGGTATTCGCTGAATTTCGCAGCGATCAAATAGGCCTCTTCCATGGGCTGGGGCGATTCCCAGCGGGTGCGGCGCACCTTTGCGACCCCGTTGATCAATTGCGTCTCCCCGGCGATTTCATGCACGGTGCGGGTTCCCTGGCTCACCGCGTCCCAATCCTGCGGCAGGGAGACGGTCATGTTGAAGGTGATCAATTGATCGTTGAACCAGGGAATCCAGTAGGTGCTGCCGCCCAAATACACCCCCGCGGTGTCGATCAGTCCCGGGGTTTCGCTGAAGCTGCGGGCGTACTCCTCCGCCTGCTCACGAATGGGATGGTGGATGCGCCCTTTGTAAGCGATGGTGAAGGTGACGTCCTGCGCCGGTTTCGCGGGCAGCGTAACGATGTAGTGTTTCAGAAGCGGGTTCTCCGGTAGCTTAAAATCATCCGCCGCCCCGAAATCCTCCGCCCGGGGTTTTTTGTCGCTCAACTGAATTTTGATCTCCTTCGACGGCGAGCTTAGCGCCAAATCGCCGTGCAGCAAAAAGTGCATCTGCGGGAGCAGTTGTGCGGCAGGTATGGTGACCGCGTCCTCTGCCTTCAGCGAATTCGTCGCCGGGTCGATGGCCACGCTAAGCTCGTGGTGGATGTATTGAGCGTTGGTAAATCCGCTAAAAACCACCAGCGATAGTAAAAGGGGAATAAAACGTTTTCGGAACATGGACGTCTCCTGCTTGAATTAACGTAATGGCAAGTATATGATTACATCCTGGTACTCGGTTATTTCCGAAGCACCCCAGATCGCCACTAATTCGTTTGCTGTTTTGCCGATGCTCATTTTAGGATTTAATTGAAAAATGGCGGGGATGTGCCGGCCTTTCGCCAGGTGATCTTTAAGATGCTTGGGCATGGTTTTCCGGTTGTTGGTGACCAGGATAAAGCCGTTTTCTTCACACCAGATCAATATCTCCGGATCGAGGGTTCCTTTCGGGGGGGGGGCACCGGGATCGCCTATTTTCCAGACAATTAGTTTTGATTCCCGCTTCAGAAGCTCCGTGCGCAGAACCGCATCGACATTTTCATCCCGCGAATAGCGGATCTCGTTCATTCGGTTGTGAGCGTTTTTATCCCCTTTTTCTTGAGGGCGCGTAATTGAACAACTACCGGGGGAGGATTTTTCTTCTGATTATCCCTCATGCGCTGCCCGAATTCCAACCAATCTTTCATGTAGCGCTCTACCCGGTCTTTATTGTGAAGATAATACAGGATGACAGCATAAACCTGCTCCAGGGTGAGGAAAGGGAAGCGCTGAACAATCGTTTCCGGATGATTTTCGCGATAGATATATTCGTATAGAATAGTTTCAATTCCAATTCGAGTTCCTTTGAGACGAATATCATCCGGGGCGAGAAAATCAAAATATTCTTCCAGATTCATTCTGCTAACCTGTTGTTAGTCTAACCATAAAGTTTTTTCAATATAATAGTTGCCTCAGAGGTTCTCAATCATGTTTTTCTGTAAATCCTCGTGCAGAAGAATAAGCACATGATAGTTAGCTCTACTTTAAGACTTTGAGGGAAAAGAGCAAAAGTGAAGACTTATCAAGCTCTTGACATCCCCCCTTGCCCCCCTTCAAAGGGGGGAAATTTAAGCTGCGCACGCCGGAATCCCCCTTTGAAGGGGGGCAGGGGGGATGTCCAGGGCTACAGAGGGATCGCAAATGTGAGTCAGTATATCAAGGTCTTAAAGTAGAATTAGACTTCAGAATAAATCTCGAAAATCCCTGTCCGCCGGCACAGACAGACGCGCCATCGAGTGACCCGCGTTCTATTCCCTACCGCACCACTACCTGCACGGGATTTTCCGCTTTCATGTATTTGTTGGCTACCCGCTGCACCTCGGCCACGGTGACGGTTTTCAACTCCTGCAAAAAATCCTCGTCGTGCTCCACGTCGCCGTAGAAGTAGTACGCGTGCCCCAGGTAGTAAGCCTGGTTGATGCTGGAGAGGCGGCGGAACATCATCCGCCCCAGGTACATGTTCACGGTTTTTTCTAATTCTTCTTCGTTGAGATCGCTCAGCAGCTTCGGATCGAAGAAGCCGGGATACTGGGGCAGCAATTTATCCGCGTTTTGCGGGCGGGTTCCCATGCGAATGTAGAACAGCGCCTTATCCTGCTTCAGGTCGATGCCCGCGCTCATGCGGTAGGCCATCCCCTGTTTTTCGCGGATATCGAAAATGATCCGGTCCGCCAGCGCCAGGGAAAGCGCCTTCAGCGCCGGTTTGTCTTGCGCTTCCACTTCCCGCAGAAATCCCCAGAAGAGGTAGGACTGCTCCCCGCCGCCCGGTTTTTCGATGTTAAGGGCTTCCGCGGGCATTTTGAACCCGCGGTCGAATGCCGGGGTCGCGGCAAATTCCGGTTGGGCGGCGTTGGCGGCAAAGCCGACGAAAAGGCGGTTCAATTCATCGGGAGAGGCCGGCGACACCGCGGAAATGACCATGTTGCCGGGCTGAAAATATTCCCTCGCAAAGGTTAGCAGATTTTCATAAGTCAGCGCCGGGCCTTCCGGGTGAAGGGTCTCCGGGTAAAGAATTCCATCCACGGTTTCGTCGAACAGCTTGCGGGCCTTTTGGCCGCCCATGGCCATTCCCCCGCGCTTGAATTTCTCCTGCGCCTTGCGAAATTCCTCTTCCGTGGGGATGAAGCCGGAAAGCTGCCGGTTCAAATACCCGATCGCCCCGGGAAGATCCTCGGCCAGCCCCTCCACCCGGACGTAGCCGAAATCCGGGTGCAGATAGATGTCATCCATGGGGATCATGGGATTGTCGTTCACGGTGTAGGTAAACCCGAAGCGGCTGCTGCTCTTTTGATTCTGCTCCGATTCCAGGCGCTGCCCCAGGCAGTCGTGCAGGATTTTAGCGGCGTCTTTGCCGTAGCGGGATTCGAGCATGGCCTTGTGCTTGACCAGGTAGTGCACCGCCAACAGGTCGCTGGCTTCGTTCTGCACCGCAATCACCGTTAGCCCGGAGCGGTCGTCGCTGAATACCCGGCGGCTTTTTTCCGCGCCGGCCGGCTCCGCAGCGGTTTGGGGTTGGGGATGCTGCACCAGGATGATTGGCGCTCCGATCAATTTCATGCCCCGGATTTGCTCCGCCGCGGCGTAATAGCCTTTGCCGGCAGCCGACGCCAGCACCGCGTCGATCCCGCTGACCGCCAACTGCTGGGCGTTGTAGATCCCGAACATGTGCGGCTTTTCGATATTTTTCAGAAAATCGGTGCGGGCTTTGATCGCCTGGACCTGCACGGTTTCCCCCGGCAGGGCGAAGCTCAGTCCCGCGGCGCGGCGGGCCAGGGCGTCGCCGATTTTTTGCAAATCCGCGCCCGCCGCGAGCGTAGCGGTAAATTGTACGTAATTCCCCAGCGGCGAGGGGCGGGTTCCCGCGCTCAGCGATTTCACCTGTTCGGAGAATTCCTGCTGAAGCAGGGTTTGCAATGAATCCGTCTGGCGGGCAAGGGCCAGGTCGATCAGCTCCGGCGCCTCGGGGTGGGAGAATTGCGGAATGGGGAAAAACATCTGCAATTGGGTATCCGTCCCGCCGTAAAAGCGCTGCTGCACCCGGTTTTCCGGGAAGCGCACCGGCGCGGGGCGCTGAAACCCCGTAGCCCATTGCGGATCGCTTTCGCGGCGCACCGTCCCGGAAGCGGCTTTGCCGTAAATTTCCTTGATCGCCGCCAGCAGGCTGTCAGAGCGAAAACTCCCCACTGCGCTGAGGATCATATTGTTGGGAACGTAATTGGTCTTGTAAAAGGCGTACACCGCGTCGCGCGACATATTCTGAATGGTGTTGTAAGTGCCTAAAGTGGGCAGGGAGAGGGCGTGGCCGGGATAGAGCACGGAGAGAATATTCCGCTCCGCCTGCTCCTCGGCGCTGGCCAGGCTGCGGGCGATCTCCTCTAAAACGATGCCTTTCTCCTTCTCGAACTTATCCTCCGGCAGCAGGGAGTTGAAAAGCATGTCCGCCTGGATTTCCATGCCCCGGCGAATGTGCTCCGCGGGGGTCACTATCATAAAATTGGTGTAAAATTCGGAAGTGTTGGCGTTGTTGTACGCGCCGATGCGGTCGGCGTCATCGTAGAGCTTTTTTTGATCGCGGGTGGCGGTGCCGTTGAAGAGCAGGTGCTCTAACATGTGGCTCATCCCGCTGCTGGCAAAGGTTTCGTAAGCCGAGCCGGTCTTTACCAGCACGTTCACGCCCACCATGGGCAGGGCGGGATTCTCGATCAGCAGCGCCTGCATTCCGTTATCCAGCTGGTACACCGAAGCGCCCTTGGGAAGGGGAGGCAGCGCCAATGTTTTTTCTTTCGCCGGAATGCTCTCTGCCGCCGCCCCCCGCCCGGCCTGGCGGGCCGCACAGCCCATTATCATGCTCAGCAATAACATTAAGGGAATGATCTTTCTCAACGCCATCGGGTTCTCCTTGGTATGATTCGCTCGTTTTTTGTTGATTGGAGTGATGGGGTCACGGAGTGATGGATTATTGGAGTAATGGATTATCGGAGTATTGGATTGATGGATTAATGGAGTGGTGGAGTAATGGAGTAATGATCGGCGTAATCATCCGCGCGCCGCCGCCCCAATAATCCAACAATCCGTCAATCCAACATCCATTACTCCAATAATCCAATCCAACAATCCAACAATCCATTACTCCATCACTCCATTGCCCCCCCGCCTTCTTAGCGGGGTAAAATACGAAAAGATTCGCGGATCATCAAAAGGCATGTAAAATAATCCACCGATGGGTTGGGGCGGCTAAAGTCGAAACCAAAAGCCTACCAGCGAGCAGAAAACTCTACATCTGCCTTTTCATATTAGCTCTCCGATTCATATATTGTTAACGGCGTAAGGTTTCTGCGCCGGATGAAAAATAACGCTTCAAATTAGAAAAGAATTACCCAAACCCCGGAGCCGCCATGAACCCCAAAACCCGCATCGAACACGATTTTTTAGGAGACCTGGAAATCCCCGACGACCGCTACTATGGGGTGCAGACCATGCGGGGACTGCAAAATTTCCATATTACCGGCGTGCCGATTTCCCAGGTGCCCAATTTTATTAAAAGCCTGGCCTACGTGAAAAAGGCTGCGGCCATGGCCAACCGCGATTTAGAAGTGCTGAAGCCGCAGATCGCCGCGGCGATCATCAGCGCCTGCGACTGCATCATCGCCGGGGAGCTGCTCGACCAGTTCCCGGTGGACATGATCCAGGGCGGGGCGGGCACCTCCACGAACATGAACGCCAACGAGGTGATCGCCAACAAGGCGTTGGAAATCCTCGGCCACCCCAAGGGGCGCTACGAGATCGTCCATCCCAACAACCACGTGAACTGCTCCCAATCCACCAACGACGCCTACCCCACCGCCTTCCGCATCGCCCTGTTCATGGAGATCAACGCGCTGCTGCAGAGCATGGACGCGCTGCAGGACGCCTTCGCCCGCAAGGGAAAGGAATTCTCCCAGGTCCTGAAGATGGGGCGCACCCAGTTGCAGGACGCGGTTCCCATGACCCTCGGTGACGAGTTCACCGCCTTCTCGGTGACCATGCGGGAAGACATCCAGCGGCTGCGGGAAGCGCAGCAACTGGTCACGGAGATAAATTTGGGCGCGACCGCCATCGGCACCATGATCAACGCCCCGGAAGGTTACCCGGAGTTGGCCACCAGCTATTTGAGGGAGATTACCGGCATCCCCCTGAAGCTGGCCGACCACCTCATCGAAGCCACCTCGGACGCCGGGGCCTACGTGCAGATTTCCGGGGTGCTGAAGCGCATCGCCGTGAAGGTCTCCAAAATTTGCAACGACCTGCGCCTGCTCTCCTCCGGCCCCCGCGCGGGGTTGAACGAGATCAATCTGCCGCCCTTGCAGCCCGGTTCCTCCATCATGCCCGGCAAGGTGAACCCGGTGATCCCGGAAGCGGTGAACCAGATCGCCTTTCACGTCATCGGCTCGGACGTGACCATCGCCTTTGCCGCGGAGGGCGGGCAACTGCAATTGAACGTGATGGAGCCGGTGATCGTCTATTGCCTGTTCCACTCCCTCACCATCCTGCGGCGGGGATTTTACACCCTCAAGGATAAATGCGTGGAGGGAATTACCGCCAACGAGGAAATCTGCCGCAATTACGTGCTCAACAGCATCGGGGTAGTGACGGCGCTGAACCCCATCCTGGGCTACGAGACCTGCGCGGCCATCGCCCGGGAAGCCCTGCAGAGCGGGGGTTCGGTGTATGAGATCGTGCTGCGCAAGAACCTGCTCTCGAAAGAAAAATTGGATGAAATCCTTTCCCCGGAAAATCTGATGAA
>WYBG01000274.1 GCA_011526015.1 Deltaproteobacteria bacterium
CCGGAGTTGACCCGCAATTTTTCCGGCCAGGGCAAGGCCGTTTACGCCTACTTTACCTCTTTTTCCTCCGGTGAGGAAGATAGCCTGCGGATCGAATACCTGATAAAAGACGACCGAGGAGTGATCATTCAACAAAACAAATATGACACCTCCCCGGGAGGGGGTTTTCGCGAGCACTATATCCGATTGAACCGTTATTATTTCAATCGGAATTCATATTTGCTTCAACTGGCAGCAAACCGGGGAAATGAAGCGATTACCAGGGCGAGCTCGTTTAGTTTTTATTGGAAATTCGCCCCGGCGAAAGAACAAGACCTGGACCAGGCGATTGAGTACCTCAAGTATATCGCCCGGGAAGATTCGATCCGTTATTACCGGAAAAAAACCTATGAAGAAAAGCGGGGTTTTTTCGAGCGATTCTGGCAGGCGCGGGACCCCAACCCGGATACGGAAGTAAATGAGCTGATGCTGGAATACTACCGCCGGGTCAATTTTTCCAATAACACCTTTTCCTCTTCGGGGTTTCGCGGCTGGTTGAGCGACCGGGGGCGGATTTACATTAAATTCGGGCAGCCCGATGAAGTGGACCGCCACCCCTTCGAGGCCGGCTCCTATCCGTACGAAATATGGCGCTATTACAGCGTAAACAAGACTTTCTTGTTTATCGACCGCAGCGGATTTGGGGATTACGAATTGCACCCTTCCTATTATTATGTGGAGTATGAGTAATTTTTTTTCGATTTGAGCGGAAGTGCGCCGGTCGGACCGGCATTCAACCCTTTGAGACTGCACCACGAAGAATTCGCAGCCTTCCGAAACAAAAAAGCTCCTTCGGAATCTCTCCGAAGGAGCTTTTCATTTGAATACCGATATTGCGCGATCAAGTCATCGATGTGCTGCTTTTTGAACTTTGCCGGCCTGTAAGCAACTGGTGCATACCTTGATTCGTTTGGTCACTCCGTTTATCACCGCACGAACGCTTTGCAAATTCGGATTGAATCGCCGGGCCGTCTTATTGTTGGCATGACTGACGTTGTTCCCAAAGATCGGTTTTTTTCCGCAGATTTCACAAACTTTTGCCATGACACGTTCTCCTTTTAACTGGGCAAAAATTAAACAAAAAGTATAACAAATCAAAACGGAAAAATCAAACGATTTGAGATTTTTAAACCCGGAAATTTGTATTTTGCCATAAGTGCTTATTAAACTGATAGAAAGATTCCTGTTTAACGTGAAACTAATTTTTTCTACTTTTTTTCTCCAACTCGTTTGTTTTTGTGGGATACTTTTCATTATTATTACCTGCTCATAACGACTCCCGGAACCGGGAGCAGTGCTTGAGCGACTCCCAATTTTCGTAAATATTGATGATTTGTGCTATTCCCCAGAGTGTGGATGGGAAGGAATGAGCCAAGTACAGGTACTCCGTCTAAACATGATCAATGACCACGCAGAAGGAACTGCAAAACTTTCCGGGAATTCTGCCGATCTCCAGGATCAATGGAAGCGGTGTCTGGCAGAATTAGAAAAGGAACTGCCCTGGCAAACCATTCAGACATGGTTTCTCCCCGTTGTTCCGGTTGCTTTTGCTGATAACATCCTGGTGTTAAGGGTGCCTTCGCGGTTTTTCATCGACTGGATGGAAACGAATTATGGACCGCAACTGAAACTCTCCCTGGCCCGGGTCTTTGGAGAAGGCGTGCAGTTGGATTTCCTGATTGTCCCATCCGGCAATGAGGCCCCGGAACCTGCGGCGCCAGAGGAGCCTGACCGCCTGCCAAACGCGGATGGAAAGCCGGCCCTGCAAAGTGAGGTTCCCACGGATGAACGCTATACTTTTGCGAATTTTCTGAGCGGCCCGGAAAACGAATTCGCTTGCAAAGCGGTCCTTCACGTGGCGCAAAACCCCGGGAAAGCGAATTTCAATCCCCTGGTGATCCACGGCGGAATCGGCAGCGGAAAATCCCATCTGCTGCACGCCCTGGGAAACTATTTCCGGGAGAATTATCCCGATAAACGAACCGCCCTGTACGGCAGCGAACGCTACGTTCACGAGTATATATTTGCCCTGCAAAACGACCGCATCAACCAGTTCACCGCTTCCTTCATGTCCCTGGAAGTATTTTTGTTAGATGACGTTCACACCTTGTTCAACAAGAGCAAATCCCAGGAAGGGATGTTGTTCATCCTTTCCGAACTGGTGAAAAAGGGAACCCAGGTGGTGGTGACCTGCAACGAACCGCCCAACCAGCTAAGGGATTTCAACCCCCGGCTGATCTCTTTTTTACAAAAAGGGTTGATCGTCGATATTCCCCCCTGTGAGTATGCCACCCGGGAAAAGATCATCCGCTATCATTTCGAACGGCATGGCCTTTTGCTGAACGAAAAAATCATTCATTACCTGTCAGAACAGCTGGGATCGAATTTGCACTATCTCCACGCGGTGCTGGTGCGCCTGGCAGCGCAAATTTCTCTCCTGGGAAAAAGCCTCTCGCTGAACGACGTGATCTACGTGGTTTCCCAGACCTGTCCCCAGGAAGGCGGGGAATGCGGCCCCGGCGGCTCCCGCCAGGCAGTGGGAATCGACCAGATTGTGAATGCAACCGCGCTGTTTTACGGGGTGCCGGTGGATATTCTCTCAGGAATCTCGCGCAAGAAAAAAGTGATGAACGCCCGGCAAATTGCCATTTATCTCTGCCGGGAATTGACCGGGGAATCGCTGACCTCCATCGGCTACCACTTCTCGCATTTGCACCATTCCTCGGTGCTCTATTCTTACAATAAAGTTGGCCAGGCGCTGCTGCGCAATGCCAAATTGAAATCGGAAATTCAGAAAATTAAAGCGATGCTGTGAAAGAGTTAGATGGTTCTATGGTTAAATGGCCGGGGGTAGAGAGCAGCTTCAAGAATGAGTAGCCCCGCGGGAGGAGACTATTCAAACCATCCGACCATAAATCCTTTGCTTTCCATAACAAGTTACTGAAAAATCGGCTCGCCTGAACGTTCAAAACGCTTTGTTCGGGGCATGAATGTCGCTTCCCCAACTCGACCCTGCCTCCCCAGGCGTCCCACCTCGATAACCTTTCGGCCCCCAGGGAATTATTTTTTCGTGCGTTCTGCGAATTTCGCTTTTTATATTTCCCATTCCGCGATCAGCAAGGAGAGTATCTGCAACATGAGGTGGCTCAAGATTATAAGCGCGGCAGGAAGCGTCGCCCTGGGATCAACCGCCGCTGTTCTAATGGTTCCCTCGTGCTTTCCCGATCCGGCGCTGGCCCAACAGGATAGCAGCAGGGTGGATTCCCTTCAGCCGGGCGCAGCGCAGGCGGATTCTGCGAAAAGGGAGCCGGGAGACAGCCTGGAGGCAGCGCAGCAGGGCGCATCACCCTTCCCCGGGAACGACACCCTGGTGAAAACGTTTTCCGAAAACCGCCCGCTTAACAAATTAGACCGGGTAATTCCCACCCACGCCTTCCGGCCCGGCGAAAAATTGACCTTCACCGTGCGCTGGAAGTTTATCAAGGCCGGGGAGGCGACCATGGAGGTGCGCGACATCGTCAACCTGCGCGATGGAGTGCCCGCTTATCACATCGTTTCTACCGCCCAATCGGCCAAATTTTTCGATGCGTTTTACAAAGTGCGCGACGAGGTGGAAACTTTCCTGGACGCCCGGGGACTTTTCTCCTGGAAATACAACAAGCGCCTGCGCGAGGGGGGGTATAAGTTCGACCTGCTGGTGGATTACGACCAGGCGAATGGAATCGCGCAAATCGAGCGCATCCGCTACGAGAGCGACGAACCCCTGAAAGTGCGTAACCAGGAACGCTTTGAACTGGAAATCCCGGAGTACGTGCTGGACGTGCTGAGCGCCTTCTACTACGTGCGCACCCAGGAGTTAAAGATCGGGGAACCGATCTACATGGCCAACCATGATAATAAGCGGGTGTACCAATTACAGGTGATCATTCAGCGAAAAGAGCGGGTGAAGGTGGACGCCGGCACCTTTGATTGCATTATGGTGCAACCGCGCCTGTTAGGAGAGGCGATTTTTAAGCAGAAGGGGGAATTGTGGGTCTGGCTTACCGATGATGAATACAAAATCCCGGTGCAGATGAAATCCGCCGTGGCCGTGGGCTCGATTACCACGGAGTTGAAAAAAATCGAGGGAGTGCCCAACCCCATTCCGGCGAAGGTGAAGTGAGTGAAAAGTGCAAAATGAAAAGTGAAAAATGCAAAGTGAAAAATAAAAAATGAAAAGTGCAAAATGAAAAGTGCAAAATGAAAAATGACGAATAATGACAACTGAATGACGCGAAGCCAATGACGGCGAAGCCCAATGACGATCAATGACGCCCCACCAATGACCATAACCAAAGGTTCATCATCATGTCGCGGTTCAAAAAATTGACCTTTGAAGATGTAGAAACTTACAGCATCACGGAACGCTTCAGCAAAGTGGGCATCGGCGATTTTGCCAGGCCGCTGAAGCGCACTTCCACGTTGGAGGATTTCCTGCACGCCCTGCCGGAGATTCTCATCGGGCAGGATTTCCGGGAGTTCGTCGGCCATTTCCGGCGGGCGATCCGGGAGAAGAATACCATTATCTGGATGATGGGCGCCCACGTGATCAAGTGCGGGATCAATCCTTTGATCATCGATCTGCTGCAACGGGGGTATATTTCGCACCTGGCCATGAACGGTGCCTGCGTGATTCACGACGTGGAGATCGCCATGTGGGGCATTACCAGCGAGGACGTGGCCGCCGGACTGCAGGACGGCACTTTCGGGATGGCGCAGGAAACCGCAGCGTTCATCAACGAGGCGCTGACGGCGAATAAGCACAATCAAAAAGGGTACGGGGAAGCGGTGGGGGAGAAAATCATCGCTGCAAACGCTCCCAACCAGCGCCTCAGCCTGCTGGCCGCCTGCATGGAGCACAACGTGCCGGTTTCCATCCACCCGGCGTTAGGAACCGAGATCATCCACCA
>WYBG01000275.1 GCA_011526015.1 Deltaproteobacteria bacterium
GGTAATGCTGCTATGCTCTTCGACCACCCATTTTGTCATTCCCGCGAAAGCGGGAATCCACTATTTCTACTGAGTTTATGGATTCCCACTTTCGTGGGAATGACACCATGCACTTTTTTAAACAGCAATAATCGTTTAGGACTACCATAATGTTCTTGAATTCCGGGAATATTTCCCCGGCGCTACCGGGGAGGGTTAAAATCCGCCTCGAAAACCTCACTCGGCATTTTTTTCCACGGCGATATTCGCCCGGCAGAAGGGTTCCATGCTGCGGAATAATTCCGTTAACGAGACCGGGTAAGGATGCAGTACCCGGTAAGCTTCCTTGCCTTCCAGGGCGCGGAGCAGCAGTTCCGCGTGGCGCTCGTGCACCGTCTCCAGAAAGGGGTTTTCCCGTTCCGGAAAGGCAAACCGGAAAGCGTGGTAATATTCGAAAAAGGGCATCAATTCAAAGCGGTTGGAGTGCGCCATCCGCTCGGCAATTTCCCGGGCATCGAACGGTTCCACCCGGATTTCCGGGCGGTTCCAGCTTCCCACGTAAAATATTTTGTCCACCGGCGCGCCCCGGCGCAGTTTTTCTTTTTCAAAAATCGTCTGCGGGGGCAGGGTCACGTGCAATTGGCGTTTGAACGCGGGCATGGCTTCATCGAGAATTTTCAGGGGAAACGCCCGGTTCCATCCCCGGCGCGACAGCATCCGGTTGATCCGGTCGAGGGAGCGGATCAGCTTGAAAAGGATTTTCTTCTCCCGCTTTACCGGCGGTTTGATGCGGGTAAGATATTTCGTCTGCCAATCCCACACGTGGATCGGCTCGGTGAGGCCGAACATGCGCTGGCCGTCCGCGGAGAGAAACACCCATTCGTCGCCGACGTAGCGCGCCCCGTGGTCGGCAAAGGAGAGCAGCGCCTCGGTTTTGCCCCCTTTGGACCAGCCGGTAACCAGCACCCCGGCGCCGTTGTACTCGAATCCCGCGGCGTGCAAGGGAATATGCCCTTTGCGGATCATGGCCAGGTTGATGATGGCGGTGAGCAGGGGAACCCGGCGCAGGCCGGTTTCGCAGAGAATTTCCAGGGGCTGGCCGATCTGCTCGAAGGGGATGCGCACTTTGGCGCGGGCTTTCTTGCTCTTCAGGATATACAATCCTTCCGCGTCGAAGCCCACGAAATCCAATCCTAAATAATTCAGAGTCGGTGTGGGAATTTCCTTGACGAACTGGATGGTAATATCCGGCTCTCCCTCCAGCACGGCGTGCAGCGGTCCCAATTGGCGGGTTACCGCCTCGGTATCGGCGGGAGAGGGATTGATGAGCCGCACCCCGGCCATGCCATATATATCGAATTCAACCGGGTGGTTATTGGAAGAATATATTTTCGCGTTATCAGACATAATTCGATCCTTAAATCGGCGCAGGAAATCTTTCGGTTGTCTCTTAGTTAGAGTGCAAAACTTCTATAGTGCCATTTGGCACTTTGAGTATATCCTTAGCAACGGGCTAACAGACGAAACTCAGTTTCGTCTGTTATTGCGCTCCAAAACAGAGTTTTGGAGCGAGTTCGATCTGAACAGTTTCTGGAATACAACTGAGGTGACAAATGGCACTATCTGAAGCTTTGCACCCCTGATCGCATTCGTTAGCGGGAGATTTTCGCAGCCGCTTCCAACCCGCCGTTGCCGGCAGCGGTTTTGGGCGATTCATTCCCATCTTCCGGGGAATGGTTTTTCTTGAAAATCTGGCCGGCCAGTTTCAGGCGAAAATCTTCGAAGAACGGGAGCGGGTCGGACCAGGAAAATACCGCGTCGTATTTTACCCCGCGGAGGGATTTCAACCACTGTCCCGGGGTAAGATTGCCCCTGCGCCAGTGTTTGAAAACCGATTGCAGGTCGCGCCGCAGATAAATCCATTTAGCGCCGCGGTAGGTTTGCTCCCGGTTTTCCGGCAAGGGCCAGCCCACGCAGTCGCAATACATGGTATAGATCAGTTCTACCCCGCCGGCTTCAGCGTTGGCGGAGCGCCCGGTGGGCCGCCCGATATTAGGCTCGATGATATAATGCTTGCGGCGCACGGGGTCGTATTTCATTTCCAGGTACCCCAGGCCGCGGTAGCGCACGTGCTCGAACAGGCGGATGGTTTCATCGCGCACCACGTCGTTGCGAATTTCCTCGCTGAAGCAGCCGATGCCGATCTCGTGCGGCCACTGGCGCAGCTTGCGGGAAATAAAAATCACCTGGCAGCGGGAATCCCTGCTGAAATAGCAGTTGGAGGTGAATAAATCCGTATCCCCCCCTTCGATCCATTCCTGCACCATCAGCACCTCCGCCCAGCGGCAGGTGCGGTCGTACACTTCCAGCAAATCGTTAGCGTCGCGAATTTTGCACACTTTGATGCCGGTGTTCTTGTCCCATTCCGGGGTTTTGAGGGGCGGTTTCAGCATCGCCGGGTAAGTTAACTGCTGCGCCGCTTTCTCCGCGTCGGCGCGATTGTAGAGGAAGAAGGTTTGGGGAATGGGAAACCCTTCCTTCATGGCGAAGGAGTAAAATTTGAATTTGTCGATCATCATCTCCACCACCGCTTCATCCGGCAGGGCGACGTGAAACCACTCCGCAATTTCCGCGCGATGGCGGGAAAGCAGCAACACGCTCAAATCCGTGCAGGGGTAGAGCACCGCTTTTTGCTTCAGAAAGGGGCCGATCTGCTTCAGCACCTGGATGAAGCCGGGGCCGGCAATGTCCGCCGGGAGAATTTTCTTCACCACGTTGGTGCGGCAGAAGGGGCTGCGCGGGTTTTTGGCCAATCCCACCACGGGAACGTGGCGGCGGTGTAAAATCCGGGCGGTTTGCAGCCCGGTAACGCAATCGGAGCCGATGATGATTGCATACGGCGCGTTAGAAGGTTTGAAGAGGTCTTGAAAATTCATGCTTTTCATTTTTCAATTCAATTTTCAATTTACAGTTTTCGCAATCGAGCAAAAGCTGCCCTGTGAGTATCCTGATCGACCACCTATCAACAGGGTGACTTTTGCTCCACTGCCATTTTACACTTTGCATTTTGCATTTTGCACTTTATCACAAATTCGCCCCCTGCCGCTCCGGGCTCCACAGCACTACCTGTTTCCCGCGCAACAGGTTGAGGATGGCCACCAGGGCCGCGGCGTTGGCCAGGCAATAGAAAAAGGGAATGTAGAAAATCTTCCAGCGCCCGAGCGCGGTTTTGCGCAGCAGGTAGCTGAGGCCGGCCAGTGCGTAAAAGCCCGCCTGGGCGGCAAAAGCGGCAAGGTAAAAAAGGCTCTGGCCGCTCAAAAAGGCGCTGGCGATAAACAGTAAAATCAGGAAGAACGGCACCAGCCGCCGCAATACTTTATGCGAAAACAGGGTAAGGGAATAGAATCCGTAGCGGAAGGGGTTGAGCAACTTTTTGCGCATCAGCACCCCGCGCAGGCCGCGGTTCATGATCCGCACCTTGCGGTTGAATTCCTGTTCCGCTTTGGCCATGGGTTTTTCGTAGGCCAGGGCTTCGGCGTCGAACACCAGGCGGTAGCCCTGTTCCACCACCGCGGTGGAAATGGCAAAATCATCGGTTACCGCGGTGACCGGGGGCATGCGGAACAGCTCCCGGCGAATGGCGTAAATGGCCCCGTCCGCCGCCACGATGCTGCCGGTGAGGGTTTCGATTTTTTTCAGCCACTTGTCGTAGCCCCAGTAGAGCATTTCTCCCTGGCTCACGTTATCCTGCTTCTCCCGCTCCAAATATTTGATATGAAGCTGGTTGCCGCAAACGCCCCCCACCTGGGGATCGGCGAAGTTTTGGGCTAATTTCCGGATTGCCTGGGGGTGGTAGAGGGTGTTAGCGTCGGAAAATACCAGGATTTCCCCGCTGGCCTGGGCCACGGCGTCTTTCAGGGCGAAAATCTTTCCCCGGCGCGGGCAGTCGAGCAGTTTTACGCCGCGGCCGGCATATTCGCGCACGATCTCCGCGGTGCGGTCCCCGGAACCGTCCGAGGTTACGATGATTTCCAACAAGCCGGGGGGATAATCCAGCTCCAGGGAATTTTCGATTTTCCTGGCGATGCTCTTCTCTTCGTTGTAGGCGGCAATAATCAAACTGGCCGGGGGAGTAACGGGCTGTTTCCGAACCCGGCGATTGCGCAGCCAGCCTGCCAAAGCCAACACCAGAAAAAAACCGGCATAACTATAAACAATCGTTCCCACGGAAAACCAGAACAGGAACGCAAATCCGTTGAACATGACTAAGAAGCCCCCTCTTTCTTCAACACCGCGACCACGGTGCGGAACATAATCTTTATATCCAACACCAGGGACACGTTACGGATGTAGGCCAGGTCCAGGCGCACCCGGTCGTCGAACTCGATATCGCTGCGACCGGAGACTTGCCACAGGCCGGTAATGCCGGGCTTAATGCCCAGGCGGGCGGTGTGCCACAGGTCGTAGGTGGAAGAAGCGAAAGAGGTCGGGCGCGGCCCTACCAGGCTCATGTCGCCCAGGATTACGTTCAGGAACTGGGGAAGCTCGTCCAAGCTGGTTTTGCGGAGAAATTTGCCCAACCGGGTGATGCGCGGGTCATCGGGAATCTTGAAATCCGGCCAGCTCAAGGTGCTCAAATGGGCGTATTTCTGTTTTATTTTATCGGCGTCTTTGCGCATGGTGCGCAGCTTGAAAATTTTGAAGCGTTTTCCGCCCATCCCGGTGCGCTGCTGTAAAAAGAACACCGGCCCGGGGGAATCCAGCTTGATCGCGATGGCGCACAATACCAGCACCGGCAAGATCAACAGCAGCAGGAAAGAGCTGGCGGCCAGGTCGATGAGACGTTTTAAGCGCAAATATCCCGGCCCGCTGAAAATCTTCATTTCCGCGCCGACCTCGTACCAGGGTTTCCGCAGCGCCAGTTCCCTGGCGGCCCGGAATTGCCGGGCTTGCTGGAGGCTCAGGGAATCTCTATATATTTGGGGCATTTTGGCTGCTCTTGATTGCTCCCGAACAGCAGTAGCATTGAACATGTCCTCAAACTCCTATTTCTTGGATTTGATATTCTGGGGCGTCTTTTGCAGGGCGGGGTAATCGCCTTTGCCCCGCTTATCGGATTGCTCGACGGCCTGCTCTACCAGGTCTTCCAGAATCAAACCATCATCGGGAAATTCGGATATGCCGAAGAATAGCAGGTTACTAATTCGTTCTTCAATAATCGCTTTCAGGCGATTGATGGTTTTTTCCGCATTGAAGCGCGTGCTTTCCGGCAGCATAATTACAAATTGATTATTGGCGGCGTCATAAGTGGTTATATCTATTTCTCGAAGAGAATCGCGAAAAATAGAACCGCAGAGCAGAAACTCGATCTGGCTCAACTCCTTGGGGGAGTGCGCTTCGCCGCCGTTTTCGCTCATCCCGGCGTTATTGGGGAGGGCATGGGGGGAATGGTTCCCGCCATAAGCATGGATCGGCCGCACCACAACAACCGCCAGGGGATGCTGGTAGCGGCGAACCCGGGAGATTTCCCGGTTCAATTGCGGAAGAGAATTCCGGTAGCCCGGGATGGCGGCGGCCCGGGTAATGGAAGAAAGGGTTCTGAGATTCCGCTTCCAGCTTCGTCTCCGCAACCATATCATCCCCAGCAGGCTCAATACAACTGCCCCGCTGAGCAGAATAAACCATTTCGCACTAATAACGAACTCACCCATCGCTCCATACCATCACTAAGTAGTTGGTAGTACATTTGTCCCCGCAAGCCACGGGGGCGTTTTCAAAAATTCACTTGCAGACCGAAAGTTCGATGCTTCATCAAAAATTGAATATTTTTTTCCGGGTGCTGTGATGAAAGTGTCAATTATGGGAATAAGGAATGTGGCAATCATTACGGGTGAACAAAGGCGGAATGGAAACATTCCCTATCCTCTATTCCAGCGATCATGCGGCTTAATGCTTAATGAGTGTCACATATTCTATTGGTTAGATATCGTCGACCGGCAATATGCAACCCGCGTTCACACTGCGTGTATCATCGATAGACATTTTTCAAATAACCTTTCGGAAATCGCCGAGACCGGCGCCGGTTTATTTTTCCGAATAATAACTGGTATAATAATTCTTGTAACTTCCGTGTACTTCGTAGTTATTCAAAACCACGCCGACCACATTGGCTTTGGAGTTTTGCATCATTTTTTTTGCTTTCAGCAGCATCTCCCGGTCGCATTTCTTTGCATCCAGAACGATCAACACTGCATCGACGATGCCGGCGAGCAGCAAGGTATCATTTACCAGCAGCAAGGGAGCAGAGTCGATTAAGATGGTATTGAAGCGATGCTTGAAACGCTGCAAGATCACCGGCATCGGGCGGGTGGAAATCATTCCTTCGGGATTTTGCATTTTTCTGCCGCTGGAAACGAAGCTGAGGTTGGGCACCCCGGTATTCTTGATCGCTTCGTTGAAAATATCCCGCAATCCTTTCAAGGTTTTATTCCCAACCGGTATGGGCAGGTTACCCCCTTCCTCGGTTTCGGGAGCGCCATTGTTCTTCTCGGCCAGGGGAGATGCTTCAGGTGAAGATTCCGCGGCGGCGGACTCCTCCGGCGCGGAGTTATTGTCTTCCAGGGCGGCGATATTTACTTTCAGCTTTTCTTCCACTTCCTGGCGGAAGACGCGATTGGTCTCGGCCTCCCGGCTTTTGGCCTGCGATATCATACTATCCAGGTCGTCCAATGCTTCCAACAGGTCCGAAACGCCCATTTCCCGCTCCAATCCGAAGAATTTGTGCATGACCGGAATTCTCAGATCGGCGTCCAGAATCAGGGTTTTATTCCCAAAAGCGGCAAAAGCGACTGCGAGGTTGGTCAGGGTAGTGGTTTTTCCGTCCCCCGGGGCAATACTGGTTACCAGCAAGGTCTTATAGTCCCGGCCCAACCCATTGAATTGCAAATTGGTTCGCAGCATCCGGTACGCTTCCGCTATAGGGGTATTGGGCTCCAGGCTGGAGAACAACGCCCGGTATGTGCGCTCAGTATCGGAATTCTCATTGCCGCCGGAAGGGGTTCTGCGAAATTTCCCTTTGGCATAATCCTGAATATTAGGGATCATGGCAATCACCGGCCATTGGGTGAGGCGCTCGATTTCGTTCGGCGATTTGACGGTATTATTCCGCATTTCGGTAACAAACGCGATGGCGATTCCCAGAATCGATCCCAACAATACCCCGATGACCAGGTTCAGCTTTTTACGCGGGCTGATAGGGTCTTCCGGCAACTGCGCTTTGTCAATGATCCGGATGGTATTATACTGTTCGGCCTCGTTGATGCGGGCTTCTTCCAGCTTTTCCTTCAACATATTGTAGATTTTGCGATTCACTTCCTCTTCCCGGTTCAAGCGGGCCAGGGCAAACTCTTTGGTCGGCAGGGTACCCAGCTTCGCGTTGTAACCATCGATAATCGACTTCAACGCTTTCTCCCGGGCTTTCAGGGATTCGAGCTCGATTTGCAGGTTGACCGACTCCTGCACGAATTTTTCCATTTGCGCCAGGGGATCCAGGGAGGTTTCCGATTGCGCCAATTTGGAAGCTTTCTCGGTGAGGTCGTTGCGCACCTGCTCCATTTTCGTTTTCAGATCGATCATCTTGGGGTGGTCTTCGGCGTATCCCTGAACCTTGAGATTCATATACTGAAGGTTGAGTTCGACCAGTCTCTCTTTCAATTTTAGCGCCCAGGAGCTGCCCAGGTCCATTACCGAGGGGATCAGGGTGCTCTTTTGTTCCGCCAGCTTGTTTTGCAGCGCATACAGGCGGTTCTGGGCGGAACCCTGGTCGGTTTTCACGGCATTGTAGAGCACCTCCGCTTCGGTTAAGCGGCGCATGAGCTCTTCCGCTTCGCGGTCGATGGAGGAAGTGATCCGGTTTTGTTCCTTAAAGGTTCTCATGGCGCTTTCGGAGGAGTCCAGCCGCCCTTTGTAACGCTCCAACTGCCCTTCGATAAAGGCGCGTAAGCCCGCAACCCCTTCTTGTTTGATTTCGGATTTGCGTTTTTGGATTACTTCCGCGGCGGCGTTCGCCACCATTTTGCACACCAGGGGGTTTTTATACTGGAAACTGATCCGCACCACATTGGAGCCGCGCACCGGGAAAGCGGAAATATTTTTTTGAATTTTGGACACAATGTAATCCATCCGCTCTTCTTCCGACATCGTGGAATCCGGGGTTGAGAATTTATCCAGAATTTCCCGGGGTAGAACCCGGACAATATCCAGTGCAAAAGAATAGCTCTGAATTTCTACCAATTGATTGCTGAAGCGGATTTCCCGGGAGACGTCGTAATCATAGCCCGGCACCGGGTTATCGAACTCTTCCGAGACCAGCATGGTGTTGGCTTCGTAAATGGGTGATGCTGTCTCATTGTAAATGAAGATAGGCACCAGCACCACTATAATAGTGCCCAGGATTAGCCACTTCTTCTTGCGAAAGATATTATGAAGAACGTCAAATATTTCCTGGCTGTCGGTTGTCTGCATGTGCACTTTTTTCCGGTTTAGTTCAAAATAGATTTATTACTGCAAGCGGGTATAAGCCGGGTTTTTTTTAGGGTATAGGGTATAAAGAAGTGTTTTTCTTATTCCCACGATACCCCCTATAAACAAACCCTTGCGCAGTATATCACGCCAGCGCTTAGTCCGTGGCGCGGAGATATAAAAAGTAAGTGGAAGCAACAATCGCCAAATCCCGCATGACCGCGGCAACGGTGCGCCATTTATGCCATTTGTTTCTGCTCACGTAAACCACGTCGCCCGGTTGAAGCATGGGCGGCGGAGGCCCGTTTTTCTTTTTCAAATAGTCGCTGACGTTGAAATTTATAATTTCTTTTTCGACGTTCTGGGGAGGTTCATTCCCCGTAGTTCGCAACGCCGAAGGTGTTTTAGGCCGGGTAATCAACACCGAGCCGAGGTTGGAAAAATCTGTTTCCCCTCCAGCTTTAGATAGCAATTCTACCAGGTTGGTATTGTCAGAAACCCGGTATTCTCCCGGTTTGGAGACCTCTCCCATTACGTACACCACGATCTCCAACTGTTGTTCTTCCCCCAGGAGGTACTGATCCTGGGCAAATATTCCTCCGGTCGCTAACAAACCGTAATAAACAAACCCTATTACTAATCTAAGAATTGATTGTTTCATCCAATTACCGCCTGTTATCTTTTTAGTAAAATCCGGCCAGTTATCATAAAACCGATGGTTGCTGTTATTTTCCAGCATTCTTGTCAAAGAACGCAAAAATATTTAACACATTACTTCCCGTTACGCTGTGCGCATCATCAATAAATTTTGTAACAATTAATTAGTTAAATCTTAACGATAAATTGCGGTGGCTATTTAAGGGATTTTACCAAATCGCACCGTGATTATTATCAACTATTCAATAAAATGAATTAATTTTGCGAGAATTGGCCAATCCTATCCCACCTTCCCACGGATCGGATTTATTCACAAATGTAACATACCGGCAACGCTCTTCTCCCCTTCCGGGATATTTCCCACCGAAAAATTTAAACTGCTCCCCCACTCCCGTTATGCAAATAAATCAACCCCCCTTTCCTTCACGCTATTGTTGAGAAATATAGCCCCGGTTTGGAGAAATGTCTGTAACGGGGCATCTCAAATTTCAGTAGAATTTTATGTTTGCCGGGTAAATTGTTTGCTTCTTCAAAAATCTAAATCATGGCAAATTCACCCTGATTGCCTTAAATTCATTACGCCGCTTTCAACGTTCCCAATAAACCGGGGAGAACATTATGATCCGCTTGCTTTATTCACTGCTGCTCATTCTTTCCTTCACGCCGGCTATCGCCCACCCCTACCTCCTGCCCGAACAGTTGTATTACGATGTAAATTTCTACGGGCTGGCCCTGCGAGTGGACCTGGCCGGGCAGTTCATCGAGGGCGAGGCGACCGTGGCAGGAGAGATCGTGCAGAACGGAACTGTACAGATACTGCTGAATCTCTACGATAACATGGCCGTGGATTCCGTTGTTGCCCAGGGGCAATCTCTTGCCTTTACCCACGCCGGTAACGTGCTGGCCGTGGATTTGCCCCAACCGCTCAACGCCGGAGAGCCGTTTTCACTGTCAATTCGCTATAGCGGATATCCGGTTACGGCACCCCCGTTTTCTTCCGGGTTGAATTTTACCTCCTACCTCGGCCAACCCCTGGTGACCAGCTACAACTGGCCCTATTTTGCGAATACGTTTTTCCCCTGCAAAGACCATCCCTCGGATAAAGCCGACTCCGCCCGCATCGCCATTACCGTGCCGGATATTTTCAAGGTGGCCGGCAACGGCGTGTTAACCGCCGCGCTTCCGCATCCCGGCAACCAAACCGAATACATCTGGGAAAGCCATTACCCGCTGACGCCCTATCATATCTCCATCAATATTTACCCCTTCGACCGCATCCAATCCGAGTATAATTCCCCCCTCTCCGGCACTATCCCATTGGAATATTACCTGTTTCCCAACCATACCGCCGCCGCGCAAGCGCAGTTAGAAAGTGTGGTTCCCCAGATTCACGAGGCATTCGAAAACCGCTACGGCGCGTTTCCCTTCCCGGGGGATAAATACGGAATCGTGGAGGCGCTCATCAGCGGGGGAATGGAGCACCAGACCATTTTGACCATGAACTACCCCTCTTTTTTCTCGGATATTATGGTGCACGAGAGCGCCCATGAGTATTTCGGCAACATGATTTCCATCTCCGACTGGGCGCACATCTGGCTGAGCGAGGGATTCGCCACTTACAGCGAGGCGATTTTCCAGGAATATTGGAACGGCGCAGCGGCATACCAGGCGGAGATCAACTCCCACATGGCCGGGGCGGGCAGCGGGGCGATCTACGTTTCCGACCCCTCCAACCCCGCCAACATTATTCCCTACAACCTGGTCTATCTCAAGGCTTCCACGGTGCTGCACATGCTCCGTTTCGTAATGGGCGACGGGGCGTTCTTCCAAATGCTGCACGATTACGTTACCATTTCCCCCTACCGCTACAAAAATATCGACACCGAACAGTTCCGGGCCTTCTGCGAAAATTATCACGGCGGCGATTTAGGCTGGTTCTTCGAGCAGTGGATTTATCGCGACGGGAAGATGGCCGGGGAGTATTACCACTACTGGAACGAGAGCGCCGATTCCCTGGTCTTCAGGGTACACAGCGTTCCTTCCGACGCGTTCAGCAGCACCTACCACGCCATGCCCACGCCGATCCGCTTCAGCGCCGGCGGAACCCAATTCAGCGATACCCTCTGGGTGGATTCGCTGACCCTGATTCGCCAGTATCATTTTGCCGACACCGCCAATCTCGTCATTCAGATCGACCCGGATAACAAACTGCTGAAAGGCGCGTTCACTTATCTCGACCATCCCCGCTTAGAGAGCGCGTTTTTGCAGCAAAACGCCATTCATCTCTCCTGGAAGCCCTTTTTCGATTATACTGAATACCGGGTTTACGTATGGAAGAAGGAATCCGGGGGGAATTACCTGTTCGTGGATTCCACTGCGGTAACGGGCGTCAGCCATTCTTTTACCCCGGGGTCTTCCGGCGCCTACCGGGTGGGCGTGGCCGGGCTGCAAAACGGGCGCAGAACTGCCATTTCTAATTTTTTGGAGGTGAACTATACGACTTTCCCCCTCAACCAGGGGATTCTCATCGTGGACGAGACCCGCAACGGCGACGGCGGCAACATGCTCTCCCCTACCGATGAAGCGGTGGATGCGTTCTACGATACCTTGCTGGCGGGCATACCCTATCAGCAGCTCGACCTGATCAGCGAAAACCGCCCCCCGGACGTATTCGACCTCGCGCCCTACTCCCTGGTGCTCTGGCACCACGACGTAACCCATCCCACCCGCTTAGCCGCAGCCGAAAGCGCCCTGCGCCCCTACCTGGAAGCGGGCGGGAAAATCATTTTCAGCGGGATGAGCTTCCTGCAAAACCTCAGCCCGGGGTTCGCGGAACAGTTTTTGGGATATTCCCAATACCTCACCAACGGGGCGGCGGATTTTA
>WYBG01000276.1 GCA_011526015.1 Deltaproteobacteria bacterium
GCTCTTGCAGATCAATTCCGCGTTCTCGGTTTTCCCAAACCGCAGTTGATCCATCTCCCGGCTGAGCACCAGCGGCCGCACTTGCAGCACCCCGAATTCTTTCGGCTCCCCGGGCGGCGCCGACAAATTGGCTGCAAATTCGATCTCGACCGGGGTTCCCATCCCCTTGCGCCCCATCTCCATCAAAATTTCCAAAATTTGCGGGAAGGGGAAAATCTTGTTCTTGAGGATCGGGGCGAAGGTAACCAGCCGGGGACCGGGGCGGGAGAGGCCATCATAGATAGCGTGATTCTGGTGGGAGTACGTGGAGCCGACGTGATAGAGGGTCCCGTCTTCCTCGGCCTCGCTCAAAGGAAGGGAGCAAATCAAGCCCCGGTAACTTTCCAGGTTGGCCTCCAGGTGCGTTTCCAGGTCCAGGGCGTAAAAATTCTGCTGGCTGTTTTTGAGGGTATCCGTGATGGTCGAGAATTGCGGGAGGTGATGGGGGTATTTCGCGCAGAAGCGCACCGAGGCGCCCCCTTCCACCACCATCTTGCCTAATCCCAGGGCCACGGAAATGATGCCGTCGTCCGCTTTCTGGGGCGCCACGGGGTAAAAATTGTGCGACTTGGCCACTCCCGAAACTTCCGGATAGAAGCGGTTGTGATGCCGCGCCCCGACCATTTTCTGGATGATCACGGCCATTTTTTCTTCCTCTAAGCGGTAGGAGGTCACCCGGATGTAATCTTTGGCAAGATTATAAAAGGTGGAGGCATAGATGCACTTGATGGTGTTCAGCAACTCCTGGAGGCGCTGCTGCGGGTCCGGATGCCGGTTGGGGATCATGTAGGTTTCGTACACCCCCGCAAAGGGATGGTATTGGGAATCTTCTAACAGGCTGGAGGAGCGAACCGCTAAAGGAATGGTCATGATTTCCAGGAATTCCCGCAACTGCTCGACCACCTCGCCGGGGAATTTATTGGCCGCCAGGAACCGCCGGGTAATTTCCCCGTCGTCATTCGCGGAGAGGGCAAAATTCCGCAAGTGGTTCTCATCCAGGAAATAATCGAACACGTCCGTACCCAGCACCACCCCCGCGGGCACCTGCACCACCACCCCTTTAAATTTGTGGCGAAGATCGGAATTGTTCAACAACAGGTTGACGAAGCTTATCCCCCGCGCTTTTCCTCCCAGGGAGCCTCCCCCGATCCGCGCAAAGCTGCCGTTGGGGTCGAAGGTGTCCTTCCGGAAATCGGTGACGGTGCCGCGATGGCGGGCCTTGCGGTACTCCTGGAGGGAAGAGATCAGCAGTTGCCGGAGGTCCTCGATGGAAGCGAAATCCGATACCTTGCGGGGGCGCAGGCGGTGGGCGAGCCAGAATTCGGTGCGGGCTTTCAGCCAGTTGGAAAAATGATTGCGATCCGCATGGTATTTGATGCTTTCCCCCGGCGCCAGGTGTAGCTGCTGCTCCAGGGAGCTGAGGTTATGGGCGCGCCCGACCTCCCCGCCGTCCTCGGTGCGGAAAATGAAATCGCCGAAACCGAAATTCTCCATGATGAATTTATGAAGATCGTTCAGCAGGGTAGGGGAGTCTTTCAACAAAAACGAAGTCCCTGCTTCGTGGGCGCGGGCGCTGTTTTCCGGCGTATTGGATTGCAGCAAAATGGGAATATCCCCCATCGCTTTGTTGACGTTGCGGGCGAATTCCAGCCCCGCTTCGGGATCCTGCCGGCCTTCGTGAATGAAATCAATATCGGAAATGATCCCCAGGATATATTCTTTGTACTTTTCGAAATAATTCCAGGCCTGCTCATAGGTGTTACAGAGCAGAATTTTCGGGCGGGCGCGCATGCGCAGGTAGCGATCCGGCAGGTTCACCCCTTCGGAAATCAGGCGCAGGGACTGGTTGAACAGCTCGTTATAGATGATGGGCAGAAAAGAGGAATAATAACGCACGTTATCTTCAACCAGGATGATCACCTGCACCCCGATGGTGCGGGTGTCGTGCTCCACGTTGAAACGGTCTTCCAATTGCTTGATAATGCCGATGAGAATGCGAAAATCTCCCTGCCAGATGAACACCTGGTCGAACAGGGCGGAAGTGTTGTAGTGCGAGAGCAGCTCCGAGGTCTCGCGGCTGTCGTAGGTCAGCAGCATAATCGGGATGTCGATGCCGGAGCCGCGCACCATTTTTGCAAATCGGGTCACCTCCATGTCCTGGATGTGCGGGGTGGTGATGATGAGGTCGTATTTGCGTTCGTCGCGGGCCAGCTCCAAAGCTTCTTTGCCGTTGGAGACTAAGGTAAATTCCGGCGCGGGACTCAAATTCAAGCCCTGGTACTCTTTGCGGATCACGTCGTAGAGCCGCCCGTCTTCCTCGAACACGTAAAAATCGTACAGGCTGGAGACTAAAATGACGTCGCGGATGCGGTAGCGCATCAATTCGTGGAATCCCTGGAAGATTTTCCCGAAGCGGTTTTCCAGGTGGGGAATATCGGGGGTTTTGGGAGGGTGTTTCATAAAACTCTCGTGGTACCTCGTTTCCTTATAATTAGCATCAATTGCAAAAGTCATTAGTTTTGCGTTTTTTACGCCAACGGCGTTACACATCACAGCCCAGGGTTATCCCGGCTTTCCGGGAGAACCCTGGGTATAAAAACACGCCCAAATCGATAAAACCCTGAGAGGGTTTTACAATAGTGTGGTTGTTAAACCCTTTCAGGTTTTTTAAACTCTCTGTTTTTTTCTTCCCGGGGTTCGCCTCCCTGCGAATCCTGGGCTATGGAGTTCAACCGCTTCGCGGTAAATCGGCCTGCCTGGCAGCAGGCAGGGAATTATACTCACATCGCGGCGCTGGCAAGATGTGAGCATAATTCAGCTTAGTTGTTGCTCCCCATTGGGTGCAACAACATAGAATTCGCAAAACTAATGAAAAGTAGAATCCTCCCGGGGGTTCTGAACCCCCGGGATGGTTGTTCAAGTTCACCGGATCAGTAACATCTTGCGCACTTTAATGAAGCCGCCTGCGTGCAAGCGGTAGAGATACACCCCGCTGGCCGCCGCAGCCCCGGCGTCGTTGCGCCCGTCCCACTCCGCCCGGTAATAGCCGGCCGGTTTTCGGGCCTCATTGACCAGGGTGCGCACCTTTTGCCCCAGGGTATTATAAATGGTTATTTCCACGTTGCTGGCCGCGGCAAGCTGGTAGCTGATAGCGGTCGCGGGGTTGAAGGGGTTGGGATAATTCTGCTGCAAATCGAAGCTCTGCGGCAGGCCGTCCGCCCCCGGCTCCGCGATCCCGGTAAGCGGATCGGCCAGGTAAGCCGTAACCATCAGGTTGCCGCCGGTAAAATTCATCCAGCCGCTGGTAGTGGTGAAATACCAGCCCCGCCCGGCGTTCGGGGAGCTGGCGTCCGTCCCGATGCCCGGCGCGCCGGGAGAGGTGGGCAGGTAGTTGATCACCGCCCAGAAATCCCCGCTCTCGATCACCGGCGGCTCGATTGCCGGCAGGGTAAGGATGACGTCGCCCACCGGGCTTACTTCCGGGGCGTTCACCCGGTAAGGCCCGGCCAGCAGGTCGCCGGGAACCCCGCTGTTATCGGCGTGAATGGTAAAATCGAATGCTTCGGTGCCGTTGACGATGGTGGTCAGGCGCACCACCCGGCAGGGATAGAACGGGGGGGTGTAGCGAACCGCAAATTTGTTGTCGTTATAGGTGAAATCCACCACGTAAAACGTTTCCCAGGTGCCGTCGTCATAGGCAAGCGGGACTAAAACCGGCTCGTAGCAGGCGAATTCGCCCACCGGGTTGCTCTGGGGGCCGGTCCACACTGTGCCGCCGACGGTGATCTCGGCTTCCAGGCGGTATTCGTACCAGCCCCCGCAGATCACCTCGTCATCCTGCAGGGACTGCACCCCGGGATTCACGCTGGCCAGGAACTGCCCGTTGCGATAGACGTGAATGGTCGGCGGGGCGGGCAGGGGATCGTTGTTCAATCCCTGGGTCGGGTCGCTCCAGGTGAGCAGCAGGCTGTTGCCCTGGCGTGTAAGAACAATGTCCGAAGGGGCTTTGGGCGGGGCGTCTAAGGAAACGTCGATGCCCACGCTGCCAAAATAACGGGGCGTGAA
>WYBG01000277.1 GCA_011526015.1 Deltaproteobacteria bacterium
CAATGTCATTTAGTTAAGCCATCATGGTTGTCATTCCCGCGAAAGCGGGAATCTATAACCCCTTAAATCTCTGGATTTCCGCTTTCGCGGAAATGACATTTTGTGTGCGATTCTTCTTAACTAAACGACATTGAGTAAGCAGTAGGCAGTAGGTAAATAGCAGCGGGCAAGAATTACATACAATCGCAAATCCGCAATCTGCAATCGCAAATCCGAAATAAAGAGCGACCATGGCATCCGGCGATTACAAAATTCTTCCCTCCATCCTCTCCGCAGATCACGGGCAATTCGTGCAGGAAGCGGCTGCGGTGGATATTCCGGAGGTTGACTATCTGCACCTGGACGTGATGGACGGGCATTTCGTACCTAATATTTCCTTTGGCGCCCAGGTAGCGGCGTCCCTCAAAAAGCATACCCGCTTCAAGCTCGACGTGCATTTGATGATCGAAAACGCGGATGCCTACATCCCCGGCTTTGCCAGGGCGGGGGCGGATATTATCACCATCCACCAGGAAGCGGCGGCGCATTTACAGCGCAGTATTTCGCTCATCCGCGAGTGCGGCGCGAAGGCCGGGGTGGCGCTCAACCCCGCCACCTCCCTGGAAACCCTGCGCTGGGTGTTCGGCGAGGTGGATCTGGCGCTGGTGATGAGCGTGAATCCCGGTTTTGGAGGGCAGAAATTCATCGAGGCGAGCGTGGAGAAAATCCGCGCCCTGCGGGAGATCAAAGAACGGGGCAAATATCGGTTTACTATTGAGGTGGACGGGGGGATCGACTCTCGCACCGCGCCGTTGGTGTACCAGGCCGGGGCCAGCTACCTGGTGGCCGGGAACGCGATTTTCGGCGCGGAAAATCGCGCTGAGGCGATTCGCAAAATGATCCGCGCCATCGAGGAGGACCAACAGCGAAGGCGGATGATTCAGGTCTGAAAATTCTTTTTGAACTTCCCTTCCAAAAAAACCTTCAACTGCCCGAAATCCTCGAAAAGCTCCGTGGTGCAGCCTAAAATCCAACTGCTGATGTTGTCCCGGGGAATCCTGCTGACCATATAAACCGGAATGTTGCGATGATAAGCCACGGTCAATTCCCCGTGGGTGCCGCCGCCGTTCAGCACGTGCTCATCCCATAAACAGACCACGTAATCGGTTTTATGGAGCAAGATATCCAGGTCGGTATCGATCAGTTTGCGCATGGTGCGGCGGAATTGCGGCAGGTCGGTTTCCTTCCAGCGCCGGAACTGCCGGAACTCCTCCGCGCTCAACAAATGGTTTTCTTCGACGCAGGGGTTGAAAACCCGGTGGCCCAGGGTTCCGGCCAGGAATCGAGAAATCTCCTCCCGCCAGGCCCTGCCGCCGTCGGGAGCGTGCTCTATAGCGCCGGCTAAATAGACCAGCATTGTTGAATCCTTTGTTGGTAATGCTTCAAGATACGTGCGAGCGGTGAAATCCGGAAGTCGCCGTCAAGGATCGACCAGCAAAATGGTTCGAATTGCGGCGCAAAGCCGAAGCTTTGCACTCCGGCTACGTTTCATTTCATCGGCACCACCAGAATCGGGCAGGTAACTATGTCGAATACCCGTTCATCGGTGGAGTCGATGAGCGCCGCCAGAAATTTGTTCTTCCGGCGATGCCCGACGATGAGGAGGTCCGCCTGGTGGGTCGCTGCGGCAATTTCATCGGTGCAGGACTCCCCTTCCACAATGTTAATACGAATCTCCCCGGCTTCCCGGGGATAACCGGATTGGCGGAACATTTCCCGGATGTCTTCTTCCGTGACCAGCGGCAGAGAATCCATCATCAAGTGAGCTCTTCCGGCTGCGGGATCATTCACGTGGAAGACCGAGAGTTCCGCGTTCAGCAGTTTTTTCAGCCGGATTGCCTCGCGGATGACGCTGCTCTCTTCCGCTTTCCCGGCAAGGGAGAGGATGATTTTTTGGTAGGGCATGATAAAGTGTTCCCCGGCGTTTTGGGTAAATGGATCGACATCTTCCTGCTTTTACGAATTTTGAGCCGGGCGTGCAACGCGCGGCGTTGGGCGGCTCTTTCCGGCCCCCGGGCGGGGAAGCGATCAAATGCTGAATATACTCAGAACCT
This sequence comes from Deltaproteobacteria bacterium, assembly GCA_011526015.1. Taxonomy (GTDB): domain Bacteria; phylum Calditrichota; class Calditrichia; order RBG-13-44-9; family J075; genus JABWBP01. Next base: position 2,094 of record WYBG01000277.1, read on the forward strand.
CGCCCACGCTCACGCCGCTGTCGTGCTTTCCGTTCGCAATCTGAATGGCGTGCACGCTGGCATCGAACTTCCTGGCTATATCCGAGAGAGTTTCCCGCCCCTGAGCCCGGTATTTGTAGAATTTCATATTTTTGCCGGATACGATCTTCAATCGCTGCCCCGCCTTTATCTGGCTGCTTCCCAGGCCGTTCCAGTACATAATTTCTCGTACCGAAACCCCGAACATGCCTGCAATATCGCTAAGGGTATTCCCGGAGGCCACCTGGTAGGCAAAGGTTTCCCCTGCGGCGATATTCTGCCGCACCAGTACCCCTGATCCGCTATCGTCATTGCCGGTACTGCTGGCCGGGGGTGGGGTATGGCTTTCCGCGGCGCTCTCCTGCACCCTGGATGCCGTCCCCCGGTGGCCGCGAATATAGATGGTGAGGGTATTTCCGGCAATGATCTGGTTCCCCCGGATGCCATTCCAGTCTCGAAGATCAGCGGCGCTCACGCCGTAACTCCGGGCAATGCCGGAAAGCGTTTCTCCCCGGCGGATTTTATGGGAAGCGGTGCGCCAATAGTAATCCGTTTCTTTGATGGCAATCACGTCGCCGGGCTGAATGTCGCGGCTGGAAAGGTGCGGATTCCAGGCTTCCAGTTGTTCAAGGGAAGTTCCAAACCAGTTGGCGATCTGCACCAGGCTGTTGCCGCTCTGTACCTGGTAGCGAATATCGTTGCCGGAGGAGGAAGCTGCCGTCTCCCGCTCTTGCCGGGAATCTGCCGGGTAGCCGCGACTATCGCGGCTGTTTCCGGAATATCCCCGCGCCCCGCGATCACTGGTATTAACGTTCTGGCTTCCCCGGGATGAAGATTGCGCCGGTTGCCGGGGGGGAGATGTGTTTTTGGAAGCGACCGGGGGAGGCGTTTTTACATACTGGGTAATTTTCTTTTCCGTACCCCTGGGAACAAACAGGGGGTAATCCAACACCCGCGCCGGGGTGGTAGCGGCGCCCGGCTCCAAATCCGGGTTCAATGCGGTGAGGCTTGCTACCGTGATTCCCGCGGCCTCGGCAATCCGGCTTAAGCTGGTCTGGCGCGGAACCAGCACCGTTCGGTAGCTGGATTCATCCGGTAAAGGAACGTCCTCGAACCCGAACCGGGGAGGGTGGCCGGGTTGCGCCATCACAATGGCGGCGAAGATTTGGGGAACGTATTCCCGGGTTTCGTGCTTCAGCACCGTGGTTTTCTCCCGCAGCGCCCAGAAACTCCGGTCTTTAAAATCTTCCAACTGCCGCAGGGCCTGGCGGGTTTTGCCGGCCCCGGAATTGTAGGAGCTGAGCGCCAGGGTAAAACTACCTAACTCTAACAAGAGGTCCTTCAGATACTCCCGGGCGGCAATGGCGGATTTGACCGGGGAATAGCGCTCATCGGTCCATTTGTTGATTTTTAATTTATACATCAGCCCGGTAGATTTGATGAACTGGAACATTCCTACCGCGTTGGAGCGGCTTTTGGCGACCGGGTTGAATCCCGATTCGATGAAAGCGAGGTAAATGATCTCTTCCGGAAACCCTTTAGCGGTGAAATACTCTTTCAGCGCCGGAATGTATTTACGGGAGCGCCGCAGGGTGCGCTGGAAAAATTCCCGGTAGTGCTCCTCATTTTGAAAGCGGCGGATGTAGTATTCGATTTCTTTGACGAAGTCGGGGGGTAGGTGGAAATCTTCCCGCTCCCCCATGTGAATGGCCACTTTCCGTATCTCGTTCTGGATAAAATTGTGCAGATTCTGGTCAAAGTAGGATTTTCCGTTCAAGCCCGGGAGGATGAAACGAATATCCGCCTGGGAAGAGGGATTATTGGCGGCCGCGCCGTTGCCCGGTTCATCGGGAGTCCAGGTTGTCTCCGCGGAGGAATCCTCAACTGCCGGTTCTTCCGCTTCTTCGGCGGCCGCGGGGAGGGTGGTTAAACCGGTTTGCGGCGCCGTTACCGCTTTGTCGGCGGCGTCTGGCGCTCGCGCCGGTTCTGCGGAGGCGGTTTTGAGGGAACGGCCGGCGCGCAATTCTTCTTCCAGAATGGCAAAAGACAAACCCGCTTCGGCGGGGGGGAAATGGCGGTCTAAAAAGTCGATCTTTTCCGCATCGGTTTTTAGATTCAATTGATTCAGAACCTGCTTGGCGGCGGCCAGCTCTTTTGCGGATTTTGCGAGATCCTTCTCCCGGTAGGCGCTAACCGCGGCGCGGGCGTGCTTTTCTACCTCCGCCAGAATGGTGGTTTCCGGCGAGTCGCCCTGAATGCCCCGCTGCGGAGCCGCGCAGCTAAGAAGGCCGGCGCCGATGAAGATCAACATGCTCCATGGGATCAAGTATCGCATCTTATATCGCTCCATGATTTTGTATCCCCCGGGCAATCCCTTTTATTTCAGCCTGGCTCCCCGCCATGGTGGTTATAATCCCATTAAGATTCGCAGACGGTCTTCAATTTCAGCTAATGTAGAAACGTTCACCGTCCCGAGACGATACAGCAGCCGATTTTTTGAAATTGATCGAACTGCTTCGCATAATACAAAGCTACCGGTTTTTAAACCCCCTTCGGGTGGTTTTATGGGAACGTGAGAGGGTATCCCGCGATGAGTGGATGTTACCGGCAGTATGATTACTAACTCTGCCGGCCCCCGGTTAAAGATATCTTCCGAAATAATCAAAACCGGCCGTCTGCCTTTTTGCTCGCGACCGCGAGTAGGGTTTAAATCCGCCAGCCAGATATCCCCCCGGGAAGGAATGTTCACTGTTGAACCTCTTTTTGATCAGGTAAACTCGATCCGTCTTCTTGATCCCAATTTTCCAGAGATTCTAATCCATCAGAAATGGTCGTTTCGAATTCAGTACGTTCCTCCATTACCTTAGCCCAGGCGGTTTTATCCTGTCGAAGCGTCGAATACGCCTGGTTAATTTTTTCCAGGAAAAGTTGCCGCCGGTATATTTCCAGGGCTTTTTCAAGAACCGCTTGCATGGAAACACCTTCCTTTTCGGCAAGCTCCCGGAGAAGCTTCCGGCCGACTTCACTAATTCTGACCGTTGCAGTGCTCATATCTTTCTCTCCATAATTTGATCTAATATACAGATTTGTAGCCAATTTTGCCAACGGTTTGTTGGCGCTATGCCAAATTACCGGTTAGCCATGCCGGTCGCTGAAATTCGCGCCAGGCCGGAGGGTTTGGCGTTTCTACTCGAACGACGGTTTGGAAGCCGGCGGGGCGCTCTTGTTCACTCCCACCCCGTGAATGTAAACCATCTCCCCTCCCAACAAGCCGGTACGGAACAGGAAAATCAGCGCGGTTACGCTGGCGAGGTAATAAATCCATTTGAGCGGTTTTTGAAAGAGGCGCAGCTTGATGAACAAGAACCGCAGCGCGGTAAGGATCACGAAACTCCACATGGTAATCTGCCCGCTATTGCGATGGGCGCGCACCAGCGCGTCGATCTCCGCGGGAATCTCGACCCGGCTCGCGGCCTGGTTGCCGGTGAGCACCGCCCCCACCGCGCACGTCGCGCCGATTCCCAGCATCCAGTTGGCGACCTGGTAAAAGGTATCTTTTTTCGTAATCAAATAGAGAAAATCGCTGATCACCGCAACCGATAGCAGCGCAATCGTAAAATGCACGATGACCGGGTGGAGGTAGTACATGCAATCAGGCCTTTCTGGTTTTGGCAGAGCGCATGGCGCATAGGGCATAGAGCATGGTGCAAAGTGCAGAGAACTAAAGAAAGCGTGGTTCGGAGAATACTCTGCGCCATGCCCTCTGCGCTTTGCGCCCCGCGCCCTGATCAGGCAATATTCGCCATCTGGAATTTATCCACAAACCGTTGTTTGAAATGCCGGCGGACATCGGCGTGTTCCGGCAGGCGCAGGTGGGGGTCTTTTTCCACTAAGGCGAACGCATCTTGCCGGGCGATTTGGATGATCTTCTGGTCGCTGACCAGGTCGGCGTATTTGAGGTCCGGCATTCCGTGCTGGCGGGTGCCGAAAAATTCCCCGCTGCCGCGCAGGCGCAGGTCCTCTTCCGCAATCACGAATCCGTCGTTGGTTTTGACCATTACCTCCATGCGCTCCCGGGCCACCTCGTTAATATCCGCCGGGGTGATCAAAATGCAGTAGGATTGTTTCTCGCCCCGCCCCACCCGGCCGCGCAACTGGTGCAATTGGCTCAGCCCAAAGCGGTCCGCGTGCTCGATGAGCATGACGGTGGCTTCGGGCACGTCCACCCCCACTTCGATCACCGTGGTGGCGATCAGCATTTGGGTCGCCCCGCTCTTGAAATTATCCATGATCCGCTCTTTCTCCGCCATTTTCAAGCGCCCGTGCAGCAGCTCCAGTCGAAAATCCGGGAAAACTTCTTTCTGCAAGAAATGGTAAGCTTCCGTGGCCGCCTTCAAGTCTAATTTTTCCGATTCCTCGACCAGGGGATAGACCACGTAGGCGCGTTCCTGCTGCGCCAGGCGCTCGCGAATAAAACCGAAGACTTTCTCCAGGCGGTCTTCGCTGCGCCAGAAGGTGCGGATTTCTTGCCGCCCCGGGGGCATTTCGTCGAGCACCGAGACGTCTAAGTCGCCGTAGAGGGTCAGCGCCAGGGTGCGGGGAATGGGGGTGGCGGTCATCACCAGCACGTGGGGGGTCTGGCCTTTGCGGATCAATTCGGAGCGCTGCACCACCCCGAAGCGGTGCTGCTCGTCGATCACCGCGAATCCTAAGTCGTGGAACTGTACCGCCTCCTGGATGAGCGTGTGGGTTCCCACCACTAAATCCACCTTTCCCTCGGCGATGCGCTGCTGAGCGGCTTTTTTGGCGCGCCCCGGCAGGCTGCCTAACAGCAGGGCGGTTTTGAGAGAGGGGTCTTTTAGCAGGTTGCGAATATTGAAAAAATGTTGCTGGGCGAGGATTTCCGTGGGCGCCATCAGCGCGGCCTGGTAGCCTGCAGCAATGGCCATCTGCATGGCCAGCAGCGCCAGCACGGTTTTCCCGGAGCCTACGTCGCCCTGCACCAGGCGATTCATGGGCTGCCCGCCCGCTAAATCCTGCCGGATTTCCTCCAACACCCGCGCCTGCGCCCCGGTAAGGGAAAAGGGGAGGGAGTGAATGAGCTGCTCCAGCCGCGCCGGGTTTACGGGAATGGGAATCCCCGTTGCCGGAGAATAATAAAAATGTTTGCGCAGGGCGATGAGCAGTTGCAGGTAAAACAGCTCCTCGTATTTGAAGCGCCGCCAGACCTGCTGCAGCTTCTCGGTTGAATCCGGAAAGTGCATTTGCCGGTAGGCTTCCCGGCGGGAGATCAGGCGGTAGCGTTTTTGCAGGTAATCCGGGAGGGTTTCCGGGATTTCCCCGGCAAATTTTTGCAGCGCCTGGGAAATGATCCGGCGAAAGGCGTAGTTGCTGACCCCGGCGTCTTTCAATTCCTGCCCGGAAGGATAGATAGGGATCAACTGGCCGGTGTTCAACTGCTCTTTCTCTTCGCTAATGACGTCGAAATCCGGGTGCACCAACTGCCAATACTTGTAGCGCGACACTTTCCCGCTGAGGGCCACGGTTTGATTTTTTTGGAAAATCCGGTCGAAAATATCGGTCTGGTTGAACCACACCGCTTCCAACAGGCCGGTACCGTCGTAAATGCGGATGATCAGCCGCCGCTTCCCGAAGCGCACCAGCTCCTTGCCCACCACTTCTCCCATCACCGTAACGGTTTCATCGGCGTTCAGATCGCGAATAAAGCGCACCTCGCTGCGGTCTAAGTAACGGCGGGGCCGGAAATCCAATAAATCCTCCAGGGTGTGGATTTCCGCACCCCGCAGCGATTCGGCGCGCCGCGGGCCTACCCCTTTCAAATACTCTACCGGGGTAAGCAGGGAATTTTGCCGGGTTTCGGAAGCGTTCATGCTAAAGTCATCGGTTGATTATGCTGAAGTGTTCAGGTGTTATCGTGCGAAGGTATTCGCTTAGCCCTACTAAAACACTAAAACACCTGAACACCCAAACCCCCTCTAACTTCTTAACACTTTTTCGGAAGCGATAGCGCCGTCATGCAGGTGAATGATGCGGTGCGCCTGCTCTGCAAACATCTCGTTATGGGTTACGATGATGAAGGTCTGGCGGTACTTCGCATTCAATCCTAAGATCAGCTTGAAAAGCGCCTGGCTGTTCTGGGTGTCGAGGTCGCCGGTAGGCTCGTCGGCGAGGATCAATTTAGGATGGTTCATGAAAGCCCGGGCAATCGCCACCCGCTGCTGCTCCCCCCCGGAAAGCTGGTTGGGTTTGTGGAACAAGCGCTGATCTAAGCCCACTTCGTTCAACAAGTTGACCGCGTGCTGTTCGTCGGATCTCCAATCGTTGTCTTTGACCATTCGGGGCATCAGCACGTTTTCCAGGGCGGTAAACTCCGGCAGCAAATAGTGGAATTGGAAGATGAACCCGATGTGCTCGTTACGAAAACGCGCCAGTTTTTTCTCCGGGAATTGGGAAACGTCTTCCCCGTTGATAAAGATTTTGCCGTCGCTCGGTTTGTCCAGCGTGCCGATCAAATTGAGCAGGGTGCTTTTTCCCACCCCGGAAGGTCCCATAATGACCAGGATCTCTCCCTCGCGAACCCGCAATGAAATACCGCGCAGCACTTCCACCCGCGCCGGGCCGGACTCATATACTTTCCGGAGATGAACGGTCTCAAGAATAGTGTTTGCCAAGATGTGCTCCCGTAAAACTTTTTGCCAATTTTCAATCTTCAATCTTCAATTTTCAATCTTCAATACCCGGCTTATTCATAGCGGATCGACTCCACCGGGGTCAACTGCGAGGCTTTGAACGCCGGGTACACCGCCGCGAGCAGGCACAGTACGATGCCGATGATCGAGACGATGGCAAAATCGAACAAGTGCATCTCCACCGGCAGTTTATCAATGATATAGACGTCCGGGGGAAGGCTTACCAGGCCGAATTTCTGCTGCGCGTAGCAGATTCCGAAGGCCAGGAGATTGCCCAGCGCGGTCCCCAGCACCCCGATGATCACGCCTTCGAACAGGAAAATTTTCATGATTCCCCGGGAAGCCGCGCCCATGCTCTTCAGAATGCCGATATCGCGGGTTTTTTCCATCACGATCATCACCAGCGAGCTAATGATGTTAAACGCCGCCACCATAATGATCAGGCTGAGGATAATGGTAAAAAGCCATTTTTCGTAAGTCATCCAACTGTAGAGGCTTTTGTTTTGCTCGAACCAGGTGCGCGCCACAAAGGGGTAGCCGCCTAATTTCTCTTCGATGAGCGGAGCGACTTTTTCCGCCGCGGTGTAGTCGTTTAATTTTATTTCGATACGGGTGACCGCCTCGGGCATGTTGAAGAGCTTCTGGGCTTCCTCAATGGAAATATAGGCCAGCACCTTGTCGTATTCATAGAATCCCAGTTCGCTGATCCCGCTGACCACAAATTGCTGCACTTTGAAGCGCGGCATCAGGCTAAGCTCCCGGGGCACCGAAAACAGGGTGACGATATCTCCCTCCTTGAAAATCAGCAGGGATTCCGCCAAATAGCGCCCCAGCACAATGCCCGGCAGTTGCCGGCCCTCGTATTCCTGCATCCCCAGGTCGAATTTGCCGGAAATGATGCTCTGGGGAACGATGCTGACCTCCCCGGCGGTTTTCGGATCCAATGCCCGGATCATAGCCGGTTGGTTGTTCTCTTTGGAGTGCAGCACGCTTTCTTTGACAATCACCGGGGAAGCGCCGACCACCCGGGGAACCGTGCGCACCTGCTCGGTGAGGCGCTGGTAGTCTTCCATGTCGTGATTGTAAAATTTGCGCACGTGGATGTGGGCGTCCGCGCTGATGAGCCGGTTGCGCACCTCGCTCTCGAAGCCGTTAAAAGCGGCCAGCACGATATTCAGCGCCGCCACCCCGATCACCACCCCGATCACCGATACATACGTGATAATGGAAATGAAGCCGGTGCGGCGTTTGGCCCGAAAATAGCGCAGGGCGATAAAGGTTTCATAATTCATCGTTCTAACTTTCTGGATTAGTCATGGAGTCATTCGCTTTGCGTCATTTACGCTTCGCGCGTCATTGGTGGTCATTTGCGCTTCGCGGTCATGGATTGTCATCCTGGCCATTTCCTTCCCCCAATTTACAATTTTCAATTTACAATTTGCAATTCCACTTACTCCGGCCGCATCATCGGGAAGAAGAGCACGTCGCGGATGGAGGGCTGGTCGGTAAGCAGCATGGCCAGCCGGTCGATGCCGATGCCCAGCCCCGCGGTCGGGGGCATTCCATATTCCAGGGCGCGGAGAAAATCGTCGTCCAGCACCTGGGCTTCCTCGTCGCCGCGGGCGCGCAGGCGCATCTGCTCCTCAAAGCGCTGGCGCTGATCTGCGGGGTCGTTCAGCTCGCTAAAAGCATTGCCGATCTCCTTCCCGGCGATCACCGGCTCGAAACGTTCCACCAGGCCGGGTTTTTCACGGTGTTTTTTTGCCAGGGGGGAGAGCTCTACGGGGTGATCGGTAATAAAGGTGGGCTGGATCAAATGTTTTTCTACGTATTCCCCGAAAATTTCATCGATGATCTTGCCCCTGCCCCAGCCTTCTTCCACGGTAATTTTCAACTGGTCTGCCGCCGCTTCCATCTCTTCGTCGTTGAGATTGGAGATATCCATGCCGGTGTACTGCTTTATGCCCTCGAACAGGGGAAGGCGGCGCCAGGGCGGGGTGAGGTCGATTTCCTGTCCCTGGTAGGTGATCTTCATAGTTCCCAGTACTTTTTGGGCGACGGAACTGATCATTTCTTCGGTCAGTTCCATCATCCAATGATAATCCTGGTAGGCCACGTAAAGTTCCATCTGGGTAAATTCGGGATTGTGGAAACGATCCATTCCCTCATTGCGGAAGTCCTTAGCAAACTCATACACGCCCTCGAATCCCCCGGCAATCAGGCGCTTCAGGTACAATTCATTGGCGATGCGCAGGTACAGCCGCATTTTCAGGGCGTTCAGGTCGGTCACGAACGGGCGGGCCGAGGCGCCCCCGTAAATCGGTTGCAGAATGGGGGTTTCCACCTCCAGGTAGCCGCGCTCATTCAGGAATTCCCGCATGGCGGTAATGATCCGGGAGCGTTTGATGAATACCTCTTTGACTTCCGGGTTGACGATCAAATCCACGTAACGCTGGCGGTAACGCAGTTCCTTGTCGGAGAAGGGATCGTACACCACCCGGCTGCCCTCTTCCTCTTTTTCTTTGGCGACGGGAATGGGGCGCACGGATTTGCACAGCACTACAAATTCTTTGACCAGCACGGAAATTTCCCCGGTGCGGGTTTTGAACAGCGGGCCGCCCGCCCCGACAATATCGCCGATATCCAGCAGCTTGTATATTTCGAAAGCTTCCTCCCCGATTTCATCCTTCTTGATGAATATCTGCACCCGCCCGTGCATATCCTGAACGTCGCAAAAGGCAGCCTTTCCCATCAAACGGTTGGCCATCAGCCGCCCGGCAACCCGAACCTGTTTTCCCTCCAACTCGGAAAAATGTTCTTTGACTTGCTTTGTGGTATGGGTACGCTCAAATTTGTAAGGGTACGGATTCACGTTCATCTGGTAAAGCTTGTGAAGCTTTTGCAGTCGCTGGGCCATTAGCTGGTTAACATCTTCCACAACAGTTCTCCTGTTTTTTCGGATTCGATTGCCGGGAGTTATTTAAAATGCGCTTTTTCCCCACTAAAAATAAAAAGTTAAAGAAAATTCGATTTTATCACAATAAATTCTTCAAAATCCATTTATTCCACCCGCGTAAGGGGGTAAGATAATCTAACAAAGCTATTTCCGAAACAACTTGTTGTTCTTTTTAGGTTGAATCGAACGCCATTTGGGCGAAATGATCGACGCTGCGATACCTGCGTTCAGGTTATGATAGTCCTCATCATCTTCCGTTATTTACCGAAAATAATTAAAAACGCGGCGCCGGGCAGCCCGTTGGAGTTGTAAATGACAGTAATTTTTCTTGACATAAAAAATTTAAGATACTAAATTCTTTAAAATTTTATAGTTAAGGGGGTGTGAACGAATAAGCCGTTACTTTCGGAATAAAATTTCCTTAATTTGAACGGCCTCTGGTATCAGACAGAACGCTATTTTATTTTTTCACATCTCTAAATAAAACAATCTATCCCATAAAGCTTGGGAAACTTTTTTCGATTGTATAGAACAAGGCGGTTGCCGGAACAATAATGTCGATGAATTAACGATAGGAGCAAAAGGTGAGCCGAGTTTTTGAAAGAACAGAGCAATTAAAAGATCGGGTTTTTGACGTTAAGCTACGCATGGATGAGTGGAAAGTGCTATTTGCAATCAATGGAGTGATGGATTCCCGGGCGCTTGCCGAATTTCTGGACATGAAATTGGCGGAAGTAAACGGGGCGCTGGATAAGCTCCAGGATTTGCAATTTGTTCGGGTCTTGCAGACGGTCGAAGCCGCGCCGGCAGAAGCCGCTGCCCCGGAGACGCTTGACCTGGAAGAGGAAACCGGGGTTGAAATCCCGGATTTGGAAGAGCCGGTTAACCTGGATCTGGAAGAAGTAGCGGTAGAGGCGGCTGAGGAAGAAACGGATTTGGATGAAATGATCCGGGAATCTTTTAGCGCGGAGGAGGCGGCAACCGAGAAAGAAGGGGCCGCCGACGAGGACCTGGATGAGCTGATCGGCAACCTCCTGGAAGAAGAAACCACAAGCCTGCCTTCGGCAGATGAAACCCTGGAACTGCCGGAGGAACCGGGAACCCGGGCGGAGCCTGAAGATGAGTTCGACCTGGAAACGATCTTCAAGGAAGACGTCGCCGAAACCGAAGAGTCGCTGGACGAAATGCTCGGCACCCTGGAAATGGAAGAGCCGGAAACGGTCGCGGTTCCCCCGGCGAAAGAAGTAATAGAAGAAGCCGGCCAGGGTACCATTCTGGTGGTGGATGACAGTGTGGTGATTCGCAAAATGGTAGAGATTGCCCTGGAAAATGAAAATTATAATATCGTCTCCGTGGCCACCGGTAAGGAAGCGCTGAATTTCCTGGATGAGAGCACCCCCGACCTGATTATCCTGGATATCATGCTCACCGACATGAATGGGCTGGACGTCTTGAAGGCGATTAAGGCCAGCAAACAAATTCCGGTGGTGATGCTGTCCGCCAAGGATACTCCCCGGGAAACCACCAAAGCCAAACAGCTTGGCGCCGATGACTTCATCCCCAAACCCTTCAAAGATGAAGAACTGGTGGGTAAGATCAAGGAGTTGATCAAAAGGTAAAAGTAAAAAGTGAACAATGGAAAAGCCTGCCCTGAGCTTGACGAAGGGTGAAAAGTTTGTCCCCGTAAATGTGAGGATGAAAAGCGGTAAGCCCCCAAAATAGTTTTTTAACTTTTTCCTTTTTCCTTTTACCTTTTTCCTTTACTCCATGCTGATAATAAATTGATATGGATATTCAAAACAGTCGCAGCACACAGGAAGTCCAGCGACTTTCTATTTTCGAATTAGCCGGGAAATTATTCGGATTGGATATTCTCCGCTCCCGAGAAGTGATCCCCCTGCCCAGGTTCACCCCGCTGCCCAACAGCGGAGATACTTTTTGGGGGGTATTTAATTTACGGGGAGAAATTTTTCCATTAGTGGATGTGTCCACCATCCTGGGGCTGCCCCCCAAACAAATCCAGTCCGACGATATGGTAATCCTGGTCGATTCGACCGAAGGGTTTGTCATCGGGATGCTGGTGGATAAAATTCACAGCATCCTTACCTACCTGCCCGCGGAAGTGAAAATTCCCCGGGGGATGGTCTCAAAAACTATGGAATTCTATTTGAGCGGCGTTCTGCAGCACAAATATAACCTCATTCATATTTTGGAATTGGAAAGTCTGCTCAGAGCCAAACAAATCCTGGCCCACTATTAAACAAGGGGTCTCAATGTCACGCATGTATATCGGGCTTCAATGGAAGTTTTTTTTCATTCTTTTTGCCATCCTCTTCTTTTTTATGATTCTGCTGGCCTTCTATACCTACAAGACCGACCGGGAAGAAGTGCTCGCCCGGGCGCGAAGCCAGTCGATCGAGTCCGGCCGCGTTCTCTCTAATGCGCTCTTCAACGAAGATATTCAAACCGCCGCCGGCCAGGGTGCGGAGTTAAGCCCTTCCTACCAGCGGATTGCCAGCCAGCTGCGCGGCTTTTTCCAAATTTATTCTGACCCCAACAACGATTTTCCCCTGAAAAACGTTTCCCTGTTTATTCCCGGCGCAAATTCGGTTCAATTACTCTTCTCCACCCGGGTACCGTTTAAATATTTGGAGACTTACGGGTTGAGCATCGAGGTCGCCAACGCGGTCGAAAAGAAAGCCGTGGTGTACAAACCGGATTACCTGGAAGGGGAGGATTGGCTCTATTCCGCCATCTCCCCGGTCTATGATAGCGGGCAGAACGTTATTGCCCTGGTGCAGATCGATATCTCCGGCTATGACGTGGAAAAAAAATCGCCTTCCCTTCTCTGGCGGATCGCCGCTTACCTGTTTTTTGCGCTGCTGGTATGCGGCCTGGCCAGCGTTATTCTTTCCCGGGTGATTACCCGCCCGATCGACCGCTACGTGGATTTTGTCAACCGGGTGTCGGAGGGGAATTACCACCTGCGCTTGCAGCTGCAAACCCGGGATGAACTGGAGAAGATCGGGTTTGCCCTGAACGTGATGTTGGAAAAATTAGAGGGGTTGATCGAATCGGAAGCCGACCGCGACCGCCTGCAAAGCAATATCACCAGCTTGCTCAATATCGTTTCCGCCGCGGCGGACGGAGATTTTACGGTGAGCGCGGAGGTCACCGCGGATACCCTGGGAGCCCTGGCCGATTCCTTCAACCTGATGGTGGCGGACCTCTCCACCCTGATCCGGGACGTGAAAAGCGCTTCCGACCAGATCGCCAAATCTACCCGGGAAATTTTGATCAACACCGAAACCATGTCCCGCGGGGCCGATAACCAGGCAAAAGAGATCGAGGGCACCTACCGCGGCGCGAAGGAAATGGCGGAAATTTTGCGATATGCCAATGATCGCACCTCCCAGGCGGCGGAATCCGCCCGCCGCGCCGCCCAGGTCGCCCGGGAAGGCCGGGAAGTGGTCAAAAAATCCATCGAAGGGATGCACCGGATTCGGGAGCGGGTGCAGG
>WYBG01000278.1 GCA_011526015.1 Deltaproteobacteria bacterium
CTGAAACCGGTTTTTATTACCACGTGGATAAAATAGACCACGATTTCACTTTCAACGCTCCTGATGATCTGAAGCGCCGGGAAATCATCGGGTTCCTGCCGCTCTGGGCGGGGATCGCGTCCCCCCAGCAGGCGGAAATTTTGCTTCAGCATCTTACCAACCCGGCTGAATTCTGGCGCAATTTTGGCGTACCCAGCCTCTCCGCTTCCGATAGTTATTACGATCCCCTGGGCTACTGGAACGGCCCGGTGTGGGTGGAGTGGCAGTATCTGATTTTTCGCGGGCTGCTGCGCTACGGCTACGTCAATGAAGCCCGCCAGTTGGCGGAAAAGGTTTTCGATAACGTCATTCAGCAGTTAAAAACCAATCACTGGTTCTGGGAATTGTACAGCCCGGATGCCTATCAAGCCGGGCACCATAAAACCTACATTTGGAGCGGGCTGGCGGCGCGGATGCTGATCGATTTGGAAAATTATCCCCAGGGAAGCGAACCGGCGGCGGCGAACGCGCGCCCGCGGGGCTTTGAATTGCGTCAGAACTATCCCAATCCCTTCAACCCAACCACAGCGATCAGCTATCAGCTACCGGCAATCAGCGATGTGGAGATAGCGGTTTATAATTCACTCGGGCAAAAAGTGCGCACGCTGGTTAACGCGCGGCAACCCGCCGGCATGTATGAAGTGAAATGGGAGGGGCGGGATGAAGGGGGAAACCCGGTCGGTTCGGGAGTGTATTTTTACCGCTTAGAGGCCCGGAATTTCACGGAAACCCGCAAAATGCTGCTGCTGCGCTGAGTGGAGGCGGTAGCGATTAGCGCACACTCGAAAATTCGGTTCACTACTTTTAAGCCGCGCAAATGGCGCCATGAACGATCCATTCAATTCGAGGATTACCACATGCGTTTTAAACCTACTTCTTTCAGCAGATTTTTATGGGTCGCAACGGCCATCGCTCTCGGTTGGAGCGGCGGCGTTCTCCAGGCCCAGGCCTCGGTGTATTACAAAAACTTCGTGCGCCACGCGGAAGGAGATTTTTGTTATCATCTTCCCCCCGAGGCCAGCTTTACTGCTTTCCTGAATAATGATTTGAGCAAAATCCTGATCGAAAACGCCCCCCGCTGGACGCCCGGTGAGCCTAACATCGCCGGGAACGGCACCTTTGGGGTGGAACTGGGGAATTTCAACGATCCGCCGCTAATGATGGGCGACAGCGTGTTCATGCGCTTTACCTGCAACGAGACCGGCCAGCAAGGGGTGCTGGCGGATTCGGTCACCGGCATACCCTGGTTCGTCTTTCCCACCACCCTGCATCTTTCCCCGCTGAATTTACCGGCGCCGCCCCAGGGCGTTATCCTGGAAATCAGCCCCAATAACGAGCGGGTGATCAGTTGGGCGCCGCAGCCAGGAAAAACCTTTTCGGTTTATCGCCGGGAAGTTTCCGATACGCTCTGGAACGGCAAATCACGCATGCTCTATACCCGCCTGGCGGAGAATCTTACCGGGAACAGTTTTATCGATCCGGTCACCGCTGCGGAACGGCATGGGTATATCGTATTTGCCAAATCCGGCAATTTTCACAGCTCCCACTCCCCGGAAGTGGTGGATTTTCCCTACCCGCCCCAGGGCCTGGAGGCCGCGGTCGCTTATACCAATCCTTTCAAAGTGGCGCTTACCTGGCAGGCGCCGGTTGGGCAGGCGAACCTGCTCTACCGGGTCTATAGAGCAGATTCTCCCGGCGTACCGATTAGCCCGGCCTGCCTGCAAGGAGAAACTTCCCAACTCTCTTACCTGGATTCCTTAGTGGCGCAGGGCGCGACCTACTACTATCGCTTAGTAGCGGTAAATTCCCTGGGGCTGGAAAGCGAGCCATCCGGGGAAGTTTCCGTTACGGTGGAGGTATTCGCCAACGGCCAGCCGGATTTGAGCGTGCTGTTCATCTCCCGCTCCCCCCGCTACAACCGCTTCGATATCGTGTACGATCCCCCGGGCTACAATCCCCATCCCCGCCCGGGCACGGAGGATGACCCGCATTACCCAATCCCCGGGGAGATGATGACTTACACCGCCAATATCCGCAATATCGGCGGGGGCGCCGTGGATGGGTTTGCCGCCAATTGGTACGTGGACGGTGCCCTCGCGCAGACCGAGGCGTTTGGGCAGCTTTTCCCCCGCCAGCGAGCCTATTCGGTATTCCAGAAACCCTGGAGCGCCCAACCCTCGCTCATCAAATGCGAATTGCAGCCCTTGAATCCCATCAACGAAGTGACCCTTCAGAACAACGCGCTGCAAATCCGCAGCAACGCCCTCTCTTTCCGGTTTCACGCGGAGCAGAACATCCTCGACCTCTTCGGAACCCACCTGAACCCCCTGGGATCGTACAGTTTCGAGGACTGGGCGCAGGTGCAGCTCAAGCAGATGAACGATTTCTTTGCCGAAGCGGTCTATCCCATCACGCCCGGCGGGGTGCCGGAGGCGGTGTTCTTAGATACCCTGCTCTATTACGAAAACGGGGCGCTGCCGCCGGGGGGAACCCACGCGCCCGACGCGCTGCTGTGGGACGGGCAGTGGGGATTTACCGGCGACCCCGGGGCGATCAACTATTTTCTGAACATTGTGCTGGGGCAGCAGAACGGAATGGACTGGGCGCTGCTGCACGAGTTGGGACACCAAATCGGGTTGATCGATCTCTACGTGTTAGACGTGCAGCAGAGCGAATTCCAGGTGATCGAGCCGCGCACCGGGCAAACGCCCCCGCTCACTCCCATCGCCTGGGACGTGCTCTACTATTGCAGCCGCAGCAACTACCTGATGCACAGCAACTTTCAGAACGGCTTTTCCGACC
>WYBG01000279.1 GCA_011526015.1 Deltaproteobacteria bacterium
GGTCGGCTTTCATGCGCAGGAAATACATGCCCGATGGAACCACCTGGCCCTCCGCGTCGGTGCCTTCCCAGCGGATGGTGTAACGCCCCGCGGCCTGCTTGCCGTTTACCAGGGTCTGCACCTTCTGGCCTAACACGTTGAACACCACGATCTCCACCTTGCTCTCCTTAGGAAGCTGGTAACGGATTTCCGTGGCCGGGTTGAAGGGGTTGGGAAAGTTCTCGATCCCGTAGCTCTCCGGCGCATCCGCGGAGGTTACTTCCAGGGCGTTTTCGGCTACCTCCACCTGCGGCAGCAGGTTCGTAAAGGTGCGCGCCGCAGCCATGGCCGTGAAGCTCACCGAAAGGGAGCTTTTGGCCCCGGCGTTGCCCACCACCTGGAATTTCAAGGTGAGGATGTTCACCACCCCTTCCGCCCCGTAGGGATAGGCGTGGGCGGCCCGCAGCTTGCCCCGGGCAACGTTCTGTTCGTTCACCACCGGGTTCTCGAAGCCGCTGACCGCGCCGCCGCTGTAGCCCAGGTATTGCAGCGCCTGGGTATCCCAGCTTACGTCGATGGTGTAGCTGCCCAACTTTTCCGCAGTGGCGGACATGTCCACGTTCACCGGCACGTCGATGCTCTGGCCGACGGCCGCCTGCCCGGAAAGGGGCGCCGCGGTCACTTTGATCTTTTCCGCGCCCAGCAACAAAGTGTTCAAAAGCAGAACACCGCCAGCCATCACCATCAATGATTTGCGTAACTTCATAGTACTACCTCCTGGTTTGATAAGGTTTAACGAGTGTAAATCGCATGGCGCATGGGGCATGGAACTGATCGCTCTGCGCCACTCTATGCTCTATGCTCTATGCTCTCACGGGCAGACAAGCTGCCCGATCGGGAAAGTAACCGGGAATCCGGCGTCATAGGAAAGAATGATCAGCGCATCGGTGGAGTTGGTAAACCCGTCGGAATTCACGTCCCCAATCCCGGCGTTGATGCGATCCAGAAATTGCTGCGGCACCGTGAACCCGGCGTCATAGGAAAGAATCACCAGGGCGTCGGTGGAATTGGCCAGGCCATCGTCGCTCACGTCGCCAAAGATTTCCGGGTAAGTGAGCAAAATCCGGATGCCAGCGTTCAATACCGGGTTGGAGCCGGCCGCCAAATTGCCGGTAGTTGCCATATCTAAGGAAAATAATGCCCCGGTGAGATTATCGGTGATGCGGAAGCATCCCAGGGCGGGCAGAACGGAATTATCCCAGCTTAACACGATGGGACCCACCGGTACGCCCTGGGTATCCGTTTCTGCGGCATAGGTGATCACGAAAGTATCCGCCGCCGCCGCGTCGCTGCGCACGTCTTTAAAATATGCTTCGCCCAGCCAGGTGAGGCGGGCGTCGAAACCACCCGCGGGGGGCGGCGGGGGGGCCAGTACGTCGAGCCCCGGGTCGAATCCCGCGGTTCCCAGGGGATTGACCGCAATCGTCAATACCTGGGTGTTCGTTCCATCGCTGACCGTAACCGGCACTTCAAAGGCCGATTCCGTCGGGCGGGACTGACCTTCCCGGCAAAATGCTTCTCCGCTGAGAAAAAGAAACGCCAAAATCACTAACATCAAGTATCGAAGCGTGTTCATAGGTTATTTCTCCTACTCGAAGTTTGTGGAGATTGAAATGGATAACGTGTATCACGAAATGTTTCCGCGGAAATGATTCAAAAGAAAAAGATTTTTCAATATTTCAGGGTTTATATGATAATGGATGAAAATGGGATTGTAAAGTTAAAATTCTTAAATTTTGAATCTGTGAAACCGCTTGACAGCCCCACCCCCTCAACCTATATTTGCCGGTGATCTTCGGGGCAAGGTGATCCCGGCGTTTCTAAAAAAGTGAACCGCCGGGAAATTCCTGACCGGCGGTGAAAGCCCGCGACCCCCGGCAGCACGGGGCTGAGCCGGTGAAATTCCGGCGCCGACGGTATAGTCCGGATGGGAGAAGATCGGCGGGTGGGGATTACTCCGCCCGGTTGTAACCGCGTGCAAAGCGCTTTTTCATTCTCTCCCTTTTATCCCCCGAAGACAGAATTTTAAGGATCAGGAGCCGGGCGCCAACTACATTTCCGATTCCTGGAATTTTCCGGAAACCAGGTTCCCGGCTCTTCAAAGGAGTTTGTGTGAAGCATGTGGAATTTATGGCCCGGGCGCTGGAATTGGCCCGTTACGGCGCCGGGCACACCTCTCCCAATCCCATGGTGGGGGCGGTCATTGTGAAGCATAACCGGATTATTGGGGAGGGGTATCATCCCCGCTTTGGAGATAAACACGCGGAAGTTATGGCCATCGAGCAGGCCCGCGAAGCGGTGGAAGGCGCGGAGATGTATTGCAACCTGGAGCCCTGCTCCCATACCATCCCCGGGAAAAAGACCCCTCCCTGCACCGGGCGCCTGGTGCGCGAGAAAATCCGCAAACTTTACCTTTCCACGCTCGATCCCAATCCCTATGTCAACGGGAACGGCGTCGCCGCAATTCGAGCCGCCGGCATCGAGGTGGAGACCGGTCTGCTGGAGAAAGAAGCCCTCGAACTGAATGAAGCTTACTTCAAATTTATCCAGACCCGCCTGCCCTTTGTGAATTTGAAAATGGCTCTTACCCTCGACGGCCGCATCGCCGCCGCGGGAGGAGACTCCCGCTGGATCAGCGACGAGGCCGCCCGGGAACGGGTTCACCGGCTCCGGCATCAATATGACGCGGTGTTGATCGGGGCCAATACCCTGCGCAGCGATAATCCCCGGCTCACGGTACGCCTGCCCAACAAACACATTCCCGCGGTGCGCCAGCCCTGGCGGATCATCCTGGCCGGAAACCGGGACATACCGCCTCACAGCGAGGTGTTCCGGGATCAATTCCGGGAAAAGACCCTGGTTTTTACGGCGGCGCGCAACGATAACCACCGCCCGGCATTTCCGGGCAATCCGGGCGTAAGAGCAATCCCCTTGAAAAGCGACGCCGGCGGCCGGCCGGATATCCTGGCGGCGCTGCAATACTTAGGCGAGATGGGCGTCACCTCCGTGTTGGTGGAGGGGGGCAGCCGCATTTTCACCGAATTTATTTCCCGGGGGTTATTCGATAAGATCACCGCATTTATCTCCCCGCTAATCCTGGGCAAGGGCATCGAGGCAGTGGGAGACCTGGGGATCGAATGCATCCCCGGGGCGATACGCCTGCAACGCAGCGAAATCGAAATTATCAACGACCAGGTTGTGATGCGGGGATACCGCAATATCAAAGAAACCTTTGGCAGTTTAACAGCGAGCGTGGCATGTTTACAGGAATCGTCGAAGAGCTTGGCCGAATTAGCGCTATCGAACCGATAGCCGGGGGCCTGCGGCTGTTTATAGAGGCGAAGGAGGTTCTGAAGGACTTGAAAACCGGCGATTCCCTGGCGGTGAACGGGGCCTGTTTGACCATTGTAGGCCGCCGGGAGGCGGAATTAGCCGTGGAAGCCGTGGGGGAGACCCTGGAAAAGACTACCATCGGGAGTTGGAAGATCGGCGGGCAGGTCAACCTGGAACGCTCCCTTTCCGCGGCGGGGCGGTTCGGGGGCCATTTTGTACAGGGGCACGTAAACGCCGCCGGCAGGATCACCCAATGGTATCCCCGGGGAGAAAACTGGTTCTTAGAAGTGGAGATTCCCCCGCAATTGATGCGCTACATTATTCCGGAAGGCTCCATCGCCATCGAAGGCATCAGCCTGACCGTGGCCTCCCTGCACGGCAACCGGGTGGGGATCAATATCATTCCCCATACCGCCAAAGCCACCAACCTTCAATTCAAACAGGTGGGCGAGGCGGTCAATATCGAAGTGGATATGATTGCGAAGTATATCGAGAACTTGATGGATGTAATGCGTAATTCGTAATGCGTAACCGGAAAAACGGAATACGCAATACGGAATATTTTTTGCGTATTCCGTATTGCGTAAAAATTACGTTTTACGTTTCACGCATTACGTTTTACGTTTCACAGGAAAAAACCAGGAGTTGCATTCATGAACGATTCACATCATCCCCTTAATCCGGAAAATTTCACTGCCGGGTTCGTCGGCAGCGAAGCGGCGGTAGAAGCGTTCCGGCGCGGGGAAATGCTCATTTTGATCGACGACGAAGAGCGGGAAAACGAAGGCGACCTGGTGATTGCAGCGGAGTATGCCACACCGGAGGCGATCAATTTCATGGCCGCGCACGGGCGGGGGCTGATCTGCCTGGCGCTCACCGGGGAGCGCGCCCGGGAGTTGAGGTTGGCCCCCATGGCCGATAGCAATACCGCGCTGCTGGGAACCGCTTTCACCGTCAGCGTGGACGCAAAGCAGCGAACTTCTACCGGCATTTCCGCCTTCGACCGGGCGGAAACCATCCGGGTTTTGGCCGCGCCGGAGAGCCGCCCGGAAGACCTGGCCCGCCCCGGCCATATTTTTCCGCTGGTCGCCCATCGCCACGGGGTGCTGGGGCGTCCCGGCCACACCGAAGCGGTGATCGACCTGGCCCGGGCGGCCGGCTTGAAGCCGTCAGGAGTGTTGTGCGAGATTCTGGACGACGACGGCAGCATGGCGCGGCTGCCCCGGTTGCTGGAAATGGCGGCAAAATTCAACCTGAAGGTCGCCAGCGTGGGCGATTTGATCAACCATCGCTACCGCAGCGAAAAGCTGATCAAAAAAGTTACCGAGGTGCACCTGCCCACCTCCTACGGCGATTTCCGGCTGCATCTATATGAAAGCGCGTTGAATCCCGCCGAACACCACCTGGCCCTGGTGAAAGGGAGCCTGGCCGGGGAGGAACCGGTGCTGCTGCGCATCCATTCCGAATGTTTGACCGGGGATACCCTCGGCTCCCTGCGCTGCGATTGCGGCGATCAACTGCACAGCGCGTTGCAGCGGGTAGAAGGAGCGGGGCAGGGCGTGGTTCTCTACCTCCGCCAGGAAGGGCGGGGAATCGGGCTGGCGAATAAGATTCTCGCTTACCGGCTGCAAGACGAAGGTAAAGATACCGTGGAAGCCAACGAAGCGCTGGGCTTCAAAGCCGACCTGCGGGAATACTGGTTCGCCGCGCAGGTCATTAAAGATTTGGGCATTCGCAGCGTGCGCTTAATGACCAACAATCCCGGCAAAGTGCAGGGGCTAATCGAACACGGCATCGAAGTGGCGGAGCGGGTTCCCCTGGTTATGGAGGCGAACCCGATCAACGAAAAATACCTGCGCACCAAGCGGGATAAATTAGGGCATATGATTCAGGACTACCGGAAGCGCTGAGGAAGAGGGGTGTTCGAGTGTTCATGTGTTCAGGTGTTTTGGTACAGAATTATTATGGCGTCCGGCTACTTGAACACTCCTGATTATACCGTTTTCTGTTGGTTGTCTGGATTGTCTCGGTTTTTTGTTGAACTCCTTCGGAGTTCTGAGCAGTCAGGGTAGATTGATTTGACTACAAATGTCTAATGCATTGCGCACTAAGTTGTTGAACCCTTTCTCCTGGGTCATTCCCGAATGTTTCTATCGGGAATCTATAAGTTTTAGGCCTGTGGATGCCCGATAAAGACATTCGGGCATGACAAAGGGGTGCAA
>WYBG01000280.1 GCA_011526015.1 Deltaproteobacteria bacterium
AGGTAGTCCGAAAAATTTCTCCCGTAATTTCCCTCGCCTTCAAAATCCAGCACGGCAATCTGTTTAACGCCGGGCAGAATTTGCTCCGGGGGATCGATAACGAACACCTTGACCTTTTTGTAAGAATAAACCGGGAAAATCAATACCAGCAGCAATACCAGGGATACGATCATTCTGCCTCGTAACGAGATAACCATGCCTGCACCTCCGACTGTGTTTTAATAGTAGGGATGAGTTTGCGGATTGGATAATAACGGGAACAGCATTGTAATTCTACCTCTTATAAAAACAAACTTCGCACGATGACGAAAGAACCTGGAAAATATATAGAACCTCGCCCGCAGGCGATTTGTGATCGAATTGGCTTCGGCAAATTATCTTTCAGGGATTTTTTTCGCAATCATTTTTTTATTTAACCTGAATGATTCATCGTTTGTCATTATCAGCTTCCTCCGCTTTCCACATTCCCACCAGCCGGTCGATGTCCCCCACCGCCTCCAGCCCGGCGTGGCGCCCGGTTTCCTCGAACAGCACTTGTTTCCCGGCGGAGAGGCGCACTTGCAGCGTCGCATTCAAGCGCTCTTCGATGCGCCGGTCCATTCCCTTGATGCTCGGCGCGTGGAGCAGTGCGGCGGCGGTTTTCGGGCGAGCGATGCGGATTTCTAAACAGTGACGGCGATCCTCGATCACCCAATTCACTTCCGCCCCGCTCGCCGCCAGTTCCCGGATGCGCGCCCCGGTGTAAGTGGCAAATCGGTAAAGCTTTTGCCGATGCCATAATCCGATAATGAACCCCGGAAAGGATCTTCCGATCCAGGGGATGATCGCTACCGAAGCGGTAAAACTGCTCCCGGGTGCGGCGAAATGGTTGCATTGGGTCCAAATCCAGGCGGCGGGGAAGGATTGCCCCCAGTCTTTTTCGGTGTAGCCGCGCCCGCCGCTAAAATCCCGCATGCGGCCATCGATCTCCAGCGCGCCTTCGATCCGGTGATCCATGCTCACCACCCCGTGGTAACACTCCATGAAGGGCATCCAGGCGTACCAGCCCATAATGCCGGGGGATTTGAGCGTCACCGGCCAGGGAACCGCATCCTCAAAATTCAACTCTCCCCGCACCCGGGCCTTCGCGTCGTCAATATTCAGACGAATTCGATGGGTGGAGAAATGGTTTTCCCCGATGCGGATGTCAAAGACATCATCGCGGGCGGCGAAGTCTTCGGCGGAGAAGCGGTGAAAGGTCAGCCGGTTGGCGTTGCCGTCCAATACCTGCACAAACGCATAAGCCCCGGCGGGATTCTCCGCCAGGAAAATACCCGGTATCACCGCCGCGCTGTGCTGTTCGCGGGCGTCAACGAGCTTGAAATACCAGCCCTCGAAGTAGGGCGGTTTTTTCCCCCGGCCATGATAGTAGGCAGGTCTTAGTGCATTACTTAGAAATTTGGTCATCTTTTTAAAAAGTGATTGTCTGCCTTTTAAGGAGTTAATAGATTTTACGAAAATTAAACCCAGGCAATTGAGGCGATGGAAATTGTAAATTCAATACACGGAGTCCCTATTCGGCTCACAGAAGAAAGATGGGAACATATTGTTAGCAACAAACCTTATTCATTGCCAGAAAATATAATCGCAGGTTCAGGTTAATGATATGGCCATAGCGCTCCTGGAAGAAAAGAATATCAGCTACTTGCTGAAAGCGGTATCGAATTTGATCAAATTGCCCCGCACCAAAATGTGGTTAGACTACGACGCGGAAGCGGACGTGCTTTATCTTCATTTTGAACAAAAACCCGCTTCAACTCATAGTGAAATGCGAGAAGATGGTATCATTTTGGATTATCGGGACGACGTGCTGGTCGGCCTGACCGTTTTGGAGGCTTCCCGGCGGTAAAGTGTCTGGGGGTTCTGGTGTTTTAGTGTTTTAGTCCGGGTGCTTAAAGCTCATACCCTGAAACCTCAAACCATGCACTATAACACTTGAACACGCGAACACCATAACACTTCTTTACCGCCGCAAATAGATTTCATCATACACGCTGGGATTGCCGGATTCCAGCTCTCCTCCGCCGCCGCCGTTCCACTCCCCGGCGGATCTGCGCACCTCGCGGAATTCCCCGATTCCCCCGCCGCCGTGGTCATCCTGCCCGCCGATCAATACCACGGCGTTGCGCAGGTGCTTATCGGACAGGTATTTTACCGGCACGGAAAAGCGTACTTTCTTTTCCTTCTCAAACCCGATCGGATGTTGGGCATCGACCGGGCGGTACTCCGCAACCGTCTCTCCTTTGGCATCAACCACGCGAAAGCCGTTGCCCACGTAGATAACGAAGTTGTAAGCGTATTCCATGGGCACGGAGTAATTGGCGTTCATGCCCACCTTGCTGCGCCGCACCCCCACCAGTTTCTCGAAATTCAACGTGATGGCGGTGTAGGTCAACTGGTAGCCCGGCTCCGGTTTCCAGCCCGGGTCTGCCAACTCTTGATAATCGATCTCGAAATAATAATATTGTTCATCTTTCCAGATGCGCACCCGGCGGCCGTCGAAAATCCCTTTCTTGAAATTCGGGTTGGTGGGATAGGTATATTTGCCGTTAGTACCTTTGTCATCGTTAGCGCGATCTTTTACATCGAAGAGAATCGGGGCCAGGCGCCCGCGCGCGCGGGTGGCGTCCTGCGCAGAAACAAGCTGATACTGCGGCCCGCGCAGGGCGGGAATGCGGTCATTCATGGCCGGTTTTGCAAAGGCTAAATCCGCGAGAATTTTTCGCGCTTCTACTTTAACACCGGCAGCCGCCCGCCCGTTGACCAGCACCTTGAAAGTGTTTTTTTGCGGAAAAATTTTCATGGAGAGCGGCTCAGACCCGTTCCAGGGCGTCGCGAACACGATCCAGTTCGATTCAAAAGGTATTTTTGCCTGCACGGTTAAATCGGGCAGGGAGCGCTTCCCTTGCAGCCGGAATTCCCACGTTTCTTCTACCCGGGTATAATTTCCGGTTAACAAGTCGTCGCCGATGCGAATTTTGAAATCGGCCGGAAAGAGCTCCGGGGGGAGCATGGGAGAGAAGTAGATGCGCCTGTTGGCCAAATCCGGGCGGATGCCCAACAGGTCTTCATGCCAGTTGCGGATGAATTCCGCCAGGTTCCAGGCCTGGGAAACCGTGCCGGAGATGCGCACCCGCTCGCTGCCCGGGCGCGGCCAGCTCTCTAACAACTCCGAATAGCTTCCGATGGCGTCTTCCTCCAGGATTTGCCGCGCGGCTTCTTTCAACAAGGAGACGGCCAGCCCGGTATTGCAGGGCAGCAGCGCAGAAATAAGCGGGCCGTTTACCCAGGTCCAGATAATGCCGTTGTGGTAAGCGGCGTCGGGAACGTAGTAAGGCGGGTAATGGTGGTAAGGGTGGAAGTTGGAATCGCCCTGCGCCAGGGAAGCAACGCCCCAGGGATAGACCAGGTTGCTCATCAACTCTTGCAATACTGCTTCCTGCTGCGCCGGTTCCAGGAGCGGATTTTCCCCGGAAACGCTGCCCCGGGGAATGGTCAGGGCAAAAACGCTGTTGGGGCGAATTTGGGAATCGGGGCTGTTGTCTTCATTCAAGTGATCGGCCAGACGGGTTTTTTCCCGGTTCCAAAAATAATATTTGAAATTCTGACGCAGGCGGTTTTCCAGCAGGCGCCAGCTTTCCGCCCATTCTTTGTATCCCAATCGCTCCGCCCAGTCAATGGAAATGCGAATTTGCTCCCGCCACAGCGCCTGGATTTCTACCGCCCGGTTGCCGCGCGGCGACCAGGGGCCTTCCGAACCGGCCGCATCCATCCAGGTTTCCGCATTGGCGTGGGTAAGGAAGCCGTACTCATCCAGGTGATATCTGATCGCGCCGTCCATGGCCTTTTTGAGGGCCGGGAAAATTTCCCCGATGAAATCGCTATCGCCGCTATACTGCACGTATTTTTCGCAGGCGAGTGCAAACCAGGGAGTGCCGTCAGTGGTGTTGTAAATGATGTCGTTGAGCATCACCCGGTTGGGAATCCGGCCATAAAACGGGGAATTGGCGTCAAGGTTTTGGAATTTGGAGAAGGAAACCAGCACTTCTTTCGCTTTTTCGAACTGGCCGGTGCAGAGCAGCGCGCCGGGCAGGGCGATGAAGCTGTCGCGCCCCCAGTAATTGTTGAACCAGGGCAATCCTGCCCAGATGCCCTCGCCGCGCTGCCGGGTCACCAGGTCATCCATAGAAAATAACGCCCAGGCAAAGGCCCGGCTGAGAGAGGCCCCGGGAACGGTTAAACCGGCCCGGCTCAGCAGGTTTTCCAGGCGCTCGCGGCGGCGGTTGATCAACAAATCCGTTCGGCGGCGAAGCGTTTCCAGGGTTCTCGCCAGCTCCTCCCGCTCGAACTCGAAAACCACTGCGAAATATCCTTCCTGCACGCCGGCGGCTGCAAGCCCCCCCAACGTAGCGCCGGCGTTTCCGCCGGAGGGCGGTTTGCCAGATTTATTTACACCGGATTCGATGATTGGCGAGAGCTCTCCCAGGCTTCCCCAGGCGGCAACGGCCACCCAGCAAGGTTTCTCCGCCGGGAGGCGGTCGGTTTTCCCGATGGCGGCCTGCTGCTCGTCCTCCCAGCCCCATTCCGGGTCTGATAACGCCTCATCGAAACGGGGCCGGAAACGAAGATAGAGGGGAGCCTTTGCCGAAATTTTAACCAGGATCGCGTTCAAAGAGTCGAGGAAGTAGAATGTTTCGGTGAATTCGGGGAAACGCCGCTCCAGGCGGTCCGGGTAGAGAGTAATGGCTTCGGCGCGGCCACGATCCAGCGGGGTTTCCTGCTGCAAGAATTCATAATCCCGCAGGTAGCGCTGCTCCAAAATGGTATATCCCTGGTGGGCGGGGAGATTTTCCTGCCAGGTTTCTCCAAACCAGAAGGCCGCAATCTTGTTGGTAAATACGTACTGGTGGGATTGCCGGGGAGAGACGCTGATGGCGTATTCATCCAATCGCGGGGAGCTATCTTGTGCCAATGCGAGGGTTGCCGGAAACAACATTACGATAGCGGCAGAACAAGATTTCAATTTCATATTCATAGATTCGCTTCTGGTTTATTGGGATTTGCGTTTTGCATAGCGCGGGAGCATGGCGCAGAGCGTAAGCTGCAGAGTATAAAGTGCGGGTGGTAGAATTACTCTGCTCTATGCTCCATTCACTACGCGTTTTAGCGCTTGCGCAGCAGTTTGGCCTGGTTTTCTCCCCCGTTCAGCAAATAGAGCAGCGGCAGGGGCCGGTCGATACCCTCGCGGAAAGGCGGCATCTCCTTCCAGGGGGTAATCGAGAGCACGTTGGCGAGATCCATCCAGTATTGCAGCCGGGCGGTTTTCAGATTCCAGACCATGTGAAAATGGTTGGCCGGGGCGTAGTGCTTGTATTCCGCCATGGTAGCGTGCCGCGGGGTCACAAAAGTGTGCGGCCAGGTGGGCGTGGAGGTCTGGCAAATCGCTTTGGAGAGCTTCGCCGGCGGCTCCACGGTAACGGCTTCATCCCAGACCATCCCGAACATTCCCGAAAGAGAGCTGTAAGTCAGACGCGCCGCAATTCCTTCGATGCCGCCGGGCGAAAGAAAGGTGGCGGAATTGCCCCCTCCCGGGAAGTAGTGCGGATCGGCCAGGGGGAAAGAAATTTTTTCCATGATTTTCTCGACCGGGCTGCCCGGCAGCGCCGCCCAGTCGAATGACGCGGAACCGGAGTTACAGCCATCCACCAGCCCGCGCTGCTCCCATAACGTATCGCCGGAGAGCTTGACCTTCAGTTTTTTCGCCAGATCGAGCAGTTCCCAGCTTTCCCAGACCTTCCGGAAATCCATGAACAGGGGAGGATTCCCGCCGGAGAGCCAGACCATGAACAACTGGGTGAGCAATGCCTGCACGTCCGCCTCGGTGGCGTAAGGCAGCGCCGGTTTGGGGCCGGTATGGTCGAAAGTAGAATTGAACAGCGATTCCATGATGTCCGCCACCGGCAACGGGGTTCCCCGCAAATCCGATCCCCATTCCAACTGGCTCATAAATCCGCCGCCCACGGAGTTGAGGTCTTTCATCACTTCGCGCACGATCAAGTACATCGCCAGGCTCTGGTTCAGGCGTTGCTCGTCAGCCACGCCGCGCAGCTCGATGCGCTTCCCGGCGTGGCGACCCAGCCAGTTGCGCAGCTCTTTCAATTCTCTCTGATCGTAGGATTTTTTGAGCAGCATATCCGCCAGCAGTTTCATATCCAGGCGAGTAATTTCCAGCCCGAAAACGTTGCGGGTGGCGGAAACGTGCGGCAGGGCGGTTTCCATGCCCATGGAATCGTGCCCGAAAATCACCACCCGCCGGCCCTTCAACCCCTGGTAAGCGGCCGCGGCGTAGCACCAATCCACTAAGGCGGTTTTGGTTTTTTCGCTCATCAGCGGATCTTGCCCGGTATCCGGCCAGTTCCCCACGTTGATGTGCAGCAATCCCCCGTACTGGGCAATGGCCCCGGAAACCGCGTGGGTAAACACCACGCCCGGTTTCGGCCCGCTGTTGCCGCAGGTAAAATTCA
>WYBG01000031.1 GCA_011526015.1 Deltaproteobacteria bacterium
CGATAATTATATAGTGACCCTGTGCAGCAACGGAACCGATGCCCTTACCCTGCTGCAGCAACAAAAATTCGACCTGGTATTAACGGATTTGATCATGCAGGGGATCAGCGGAATCGACCTGCTGGAAAAAGTGCGGGAATTGAATAAAGACATGGCCACCATCCTGCTCACCGGCCACGCCTCCATCGAAACCGCGGTGCAGGCGGTGCGCCTGGGCGCAAGCGATTACCTGCTCAAACCGATCAACCTGGAAGAGCTGCAAATCCGGGTTAAGCGGGCTTTTGAGCGCCTGGAGCTGGAAAAAAGATTATACGAAGCGGAAAGGAAACTGACCTATAACGCGACCATCGCTACCACCAACCACGAGATCAATCAACCCCTTACCGTGATCATCTCCGCCATTGATATGATCAAAATGGAGTTGCAAAAGCTGAATATCAACAACCAGCGCCTCACCAATTATCTGCAGCTGATGCACAAATCCTCCCTGAGAATTGCCAATATCCTGCGGAAATTGCGGGAAATCTCTTCCCCCAAAATTCAGGACGTGCCGCTGGGCATGAAGATGATCGAAATTCAAGATGACAAACAGACCGCAGCCATGGCGTTGGATAACCGTTATATCTTGGTCATTGAAGATGAGGAGCAGTTGCGGCAGATCCTCCAGAGTGTCTTGAATTCCGCTTCTTACAAAGTTATCCTGGCGGAAACGGCGCATGAAGGAATTGATCTTTACCGGGCGGATAAAGAGTTGATCGAGCTGGTGGTGCTGGATTTTAATCTCCCGGACGCTAACGGCCTGAGCGTTCTCCGCCAGTTGCAATCCCTTAACCCGGACGTCAAAATTCTGTTGACCTCCGGCTTTGATGTGGATGAATCAATTCAGGAAGCTCTGAAACAGGGGGCTTTGGAGTTTATTCGCAAACCGTTCAACCGGCAGCAAATACTCGAGTCAGTGAAGAAAATATATACCTACCACCCAACGGATACCAACCAAACTTCCCGCTAACGCCTCTCAAATTTTCCGAATCTCGGCGTTGTGCGCCAGGCAGGGGAATAAAACGAGGATTTCTCAGGAGTGTTCGACGGCCACCAACATCTGGCTCAGGTCTGAAATCATCTGATTGTCCTTTTCCACCATTCTCCGCACAAATTCCCTGAAGGAAACATGGCCTTCCACCTCGTGAACCCCGGTTCTTTCCCAGGAGCCGATTGGCAGAGTATGGAGCAGTTGCAGCAATTCTTTGCGTTGGGCTAAAAAGGCCTGTGCAAGTTGAGCCACGGAATCCCTTTGATGGGGGTTGCGCTGGCGCACTCGCTCCACTCGAATTTGCGGGAGGTAAGGATTCTCTTCTTTGAGAATCTTCTTCAGCCGGAAATTAATGACCTCGCTTTGCAAATCGGCCAGGGTGCACAACATATCTTTGACCTGGTAAGAATGCTGGGGATAATCGGTTCCGTTAGTATTTTCCCCGATTCTATATAAAATCTCGGAATAGCGTTGAAAATTGCCTTCGAGAGATACAATCAATTCATTCATACCCACATCCCGGATTTCTTGGATGCAACATTAACAATTAGCCTGAGAAGTAACCCCACTTGCGGTCAATTTTCGAATGATGAATATCACAATTGCTTTTTTCCCCCCCGCCGGATTGCAGACGGTCCGATTTTATAATGATTTTCCTCGCGGAAACTTCAGATTCAATCGACGAAGACCAAAATATTATAAAAGCAATTTCAATTTTCATGCCAGGCGCCGAAACCGTTGGAGATAAAGCCGGCCGGGGGCATACGCAATCACCACCCTGCAAACCGCAAGGTATAGATGATGCGCCTGAAAACGCTTTCCTGAAGCAGAATTACAGGCGCTGAATTAATTTATTCTATATTGGGAATTGGAGTATGTCCGCCTTTATGATTGTTCCCAAGGGATACCGCCTCCCCGGTGTGGATCAGCATGATTGTATAGCTTTTTCACACCTTTTGGTTCATACTTCGGCGGAAGATAAATAAAGAATCACCCAATATCTAATAAAAAATTCATTTTTTTTCGGTTCAGACTCCCTGCTGCGATTGGCCGCGCCGGAACCGCCCTTTTTCCACCTTCCCGGGGCGTAATAACCGGGCGACATCGGAGCCGCAATTTTACGCCGGAAATCGCCAAAAAAAGGTTGACAAATCTTCTGCCGGGCGGTTATCTTTCAGGGTTTAAAAAGGTGCACCATGTTAAACAAGAGCGTTTTGCTATTGAACCAGAATTACGAGCCGCTGACCGTCTGTAACGTCAAAAAGGCGATCAT
The DNA here is from genome assembly GCA_011526015.1 of Deltaproteobacteria bacterium. Classification (GTDB taxonomy): domain Bacteria; phylum Calditrichota; class Calditrichia; order RBG-13-44-9; family J075; genus JABWBP01. The sequence continues at coordinate 2,304 of WYBG01000031.1, forward strand.
TTTGCTCTATTTGGGCAAAGCGGAAGCGATCGAGATCGACACGGTGTGGATCCGTTCGATCAATAGCAAAATGCACCAGCCAATCGTCATTCGGCTGAAACGGTACGCCCGCGCGCCGCAGAAACGCATCATCCTGAATCGCAAAAATTTGCTCATCCGGGATAATTATTCCTGCCAATACTGCGGCAGGGGCACCCAGCCGCTAACGGTGGATCATATCATTCCCAAGCAGTTCGGCGGGAAAGACACCTGGGAAAACCTGGTCATTGCCTGTTTGGCCTGCAATAATCGCAAAGGGAACCGCACCCCGGAACAGGCTTCTATGAAATTGGTGAACCGGCCCAGGAAGCCCAATCAATTTTTCTACTTTCAACATTTCATCGGGGTGAAAGACGAACGCTGGAGACCCTATCTGTTTATGGATTGAGCAAATTTTGCATTGTGCACTTTTCATGTTACAATCTGTCTGTATGTTACGCACCGGGCATGATTCGGGGATAGATCCTCTCCCGGAAACGCCTGAAACATAGAGGTTAAGCGTTGCAGAATATTCGCAATAAAAAAATTCTTAGCGGCATCCAGCCCTCCGGGGTGCTGCATATCGGAAATTATTTCGGCGCGATCCGCCAGCATATTGCCCTGCAAAAAGAAAACGAGTGCCTCTATTTCGTGGCCAATTACCACGCCATGACGAGCATTTCCGATAAGCAAAAATTGCAAGGGCACAGCTTGATGGTGGCGATGGATTACCTGGCGCTGGGCTTCGACCCGGAAAAAGCGCGGCTGTTCCTCCAATCCGACGTTCCCGAAGTGACCGAACTGGCCTGGATTCTTTCTACCGTCACCCCGATGGGCTTATTGGAGCGGGCGCATTCTTACAAAGATAAAATTGCCCGGGGACTTTCTCCCACTCACGGGCTGTTTGCTTACCCGGTGCTGATGGCCGCGGATATTTTGATCTATGACTCCGAATACGTGCCGGTGGGCAAAGATCAAAAACAGCACTTAGAAATGACCCGCGACATAGCGGAAAAATTTAACCTGGCCTATGGCCAGACCCTGGTGGTCCCGGAAGAATTGATCCTCCCGGAAGTGGCGGTGGTGCCGGGCACCGATGGGCAAAAGATGAGCAAGAGCTACGACAATACCATCGAAATATTTGCCGATTACAAAACCTTGAAATCGAAAGTGATGAACATCGTTACCGATTCCACTCCCCTGGAAGCGCCCAAGGATCCTGATAAATCCACGGTGTTCGATCTCTACAAGCTCTTTGCTGCCCCGGGGGAAACGGAGGAGATGCGCCGGAAATACCTCGCCGGCGGGTATGGTTACGGCCACGCCAAAAAAGAATTGCTGGAGAAGATCTGGACTTATTTTGAACCGCACCGCAAACTGCGGGAAGAATTGGAGAACAACCTGGATTACGTCAAAGACGTGTTGCGCCAGGGCGCATTAACCGCCCGGGAAAAATCCCGGCAAGTGATGGAACGCGTGCGCGACCGGGTGGGATTGCTCAATATCGGGTGATTGATTTGGCGTCAGGAGTGCAGAATTTATTCTGCACTGTTAGTGCAAAATGAATTTTGCACTCCTGCTGTGCAATTTGACATACGCCGGTTGCCAGATAACCCAATTCCCTCACCCACAACCCTTTTAAGCCTGCCTATGTATCAAATAAAATTACCGGTCTTCGAAGGCCCCTTCGATTTGCTGCTGTTCTTGATTCGCAAGAACGAAATCGACATTTATGATATTCCTATTGCCCAAATTACCCGGGAATACCTGGAATATCTGGAATTGATGCAACTGCTCGATCTGGAAATTGCCGGGGAATTTATCGAAATGGTGGCAACCCTGATCCTCATCAAAACCCGCATGTTGCTGCCCAATCCCCCGGAAGAATCCCTGGAAGAATTCGAAGACCCGCGCCTGAAGCTGACCCTGCAGCTCCTGGAGTACCGCCGCTTCAAAGAGTCCGCAGAACATCTGGAAGACCTGGAAAGCGTGCGGCGGCAATATTTCCCCCGCCGGGTGAACATGAAACAGGTTTTGCGGGAAAAATTCGCCCCGGAGGAAGAATTCATCATCGACGCTACCCTGTTCGATTTGCTGACTTCCTTCAAACGCGCCCTGGACAACATGCCTAAGATCACCATGCACCACGTTCACCCCGTCCGGGTAACGATTGAGGAGCAGGTCAATTTCATATTTCACCATTTCCAGGGGAAAAGTTTTCTCTTTTTTCACGAATTGATCGGGGAATTACCGGAGAAAATTCATTTAGTGGTTACGTTCATGGCAATATTGGATTTGATGCGCTTGAACCTGGTTTCCGCCAGGCAGCAGGAACCGTTTGGAGAAATACGCCTGGTGCCGTTGTCGGAACTCAGTTTTTCCCATTATCTCAGCCTCCGGGAAAGCCTGGAAGTGGATGCCGCGGTGAAGAGTTGAACGAATCGGAGAAACGGCGAGGGGGAGAATCCGAGAAGAAGAGACCTTCTTTCCGCCCCGGTTCACCGTTTTTACCGTTTCCCGGCTGCGTTATTAAAATCTTAACCCCCCGATGGTGTAATATCGGTCAATACATTTTTGAGGGTTAGACCGATATTATCCCCGTCCTTTGAAGGATTAATTCAACACTTGCTCTGCAAACACGGCATGGTTATTTTGGCCGGGTGTTGAAAAAAAGCTTCTTTGATAACGGTATGGTAAATTCCGAAGATAAACCGAATATCTCAGGGATTGAGAGTTATTCCGCGCTGGCAATTTTTGAGGCGCTGCTCTTTAGCAGTGATGAGCCTCTCACTGCGACAAGGGTGCGGGAAGTTGTTCCGGAATTAAAGGGATTTGAGATCCGGAAGTTGGTAGAAGAATTGAACGAAATCTATCGGCAAGGTGGGCGGCCTTACCGCATCGATACAATTGCCGAAGGATTTCAACTATTTACCCTGCCGGAATATGCCCCTTATGTGGAGAGACTCCACGCGAAACGCCAACAGGCGCGTTTGAGCGCCAGGGCCCTGGAAACCCTGGCAATCGTTGCCTACAAACAGCCGGTCACCCGGCACGATATTGAAGAAATTCGCGGCGTGAGTGTGGATGGTGTGCTGAAAACCCTTCTCTCGCGAAATTTAATCACCATAGCCGGAACAGCCGACGCGCCGGGAAGTCCCTTTATTTATAAAACTACCCGGCAATTCCTGGAGTACTTTGGCCTCAAGAGTCTTAAAGAATTGCCTAAATTAAAGGAACTGGACGAGATCGTCGAAGCCGATTCCGAGGCTCGGGAAAAGTTCGGCGAAGCATTTTTAAAGGAAATTGCTCCGGAAATTTTAGGGATGAAGGAACATGGAATATCTGAAGGAAATGAAGAGAACCAGGAACACCATCCAGATGAATAACGAAAACCATCTGATTCGCCTAAACCGCTTTTTGGCAATGGCCGGCATCGGAAGCCGGCGCAATTGTGACACCTATATCCTGGAAGGCCGGGTAGCCGTCAACGATGAACCGATACAGAAATTGGGCACCCGGGTAGATGCCAGCAAGGATACGGTTCTTTTTGACGGCAAACCGGTGGAGCTTCCGCAAGAATTGATCTACATTCTGCTCAATAAGCCGGCTCGAACCGTCACCACCGCCAAGGATGACCGGCAGCGGCGAACCGTAATCGATTTGATCGGCGCCCCCAAACGCCTCTTTCCGGTGGGGCGGCTCGATTACAATACTACCGGCGCGCTGCTAATTACCAACGACGGCGAATTGTCGTACTTTCTCATCCACCCCCGTTTTCAGGTCAAAAAAGTGTACCGGGTCATGCTCAACCGGATGATCCGGCCCATCGATTTGCACCATTTTCAAACCGGAATCGTTCTGGACGGGCGTAAAACCGCCCCTTGCAAGGCGCGGGAATTGCGGCGAGTGGGAAACCGCAGTTTTCTGGAAGTCGAAATCCATGAAGGCCGCAACCGCCAAATCCGGCACATGTTCGAAGAATTAGGCTACCACGTCGAACAATTGCACCGGGTCAGCTTCGCAACCCTGCATGTAAATGATTTGAATCCCGGTGAATGGCGTGAGCTTAGCGGCGAAGAAGTGGATAGCTTGAAGGAACTGGTCGAAACCCAAAAAGGCGAAGTGTTAGAGGCCGATCAATAGCCCTGGTACCCGGAAACAGCCGGCGCTGCGAAAAGGGAATTCACCTACCGAAAAAATTGCTACCAGGATAAAACCTGCCGGCGGCTTCCCTCGCAAAAAGGGGGAAGCCGCTATTCACCTGCCCCCCGCTGGAATTTTTCCCGGCGGAGGGGGGAACAATTTATCCCCTGCGCTCTATAATAGCATCTGTAACGGATGTCGCAACCCCGGCACAAAAATGGTTTCTGCTGTAGGTACCGGGTAATCGAAAGATTCGACAAAAAAGAGTGATGGCAGAAAAACGCATCAAAATTGCGATTGACGGGCCGGCTGCCTCCGGGAAAAGCACCACCGCGCGGCTGGTAGCCCGGCGCTTGAATTACCTGTATATCGATTCCGGCGCTATGTACCGGGCGATCACCCTCAAAGCCCTGCGCCGCGGAATACCCACCGCGGATACCGGGCCGGTGGCCGACTTATGCCGCCAGACCCGCATCGAGTTCAAACAAAACGACCTCCAGACCGAGGTGTACATGGACGGCGAAGACGTTTCCGCCGCCATACGCCTGCCCGAAGTGGCGCAAAACATCAGCCCGCTGGCCGCCAACTCCCGGGTGCGGGAAATTCTGGTGGAAAAACAACAGTCCCTGGGCCAAAACGGGGGGGTGGTAATGGATGGCCGCGACATTACCACGGTGGTGTTCCCGGACGCGGAGCTGAAAATTTACATGCAGGCTTCTGCCGAGGAGCGCGCCCGCCGGCGGGTAAGAGAACTGGAAGAGAAGGAAATCGCATCCGATTTCAAGGGGGTTTTGGAAGACATCATCCGGCGCGACCGGGCCGATTTTACCCGCGAGCACGGCCCTCTGAAGCAGGCCCCTGGCGCAGTGGTGATCGATACTACCGCGCTTTCGATTGAAGAGCAGGTCGAGAAAATTTACCAGTTGGCGCTGAAAATCATCCGGGAGAAAAGCTAAGCGCCCACCCGGAGCCCGGAATACCAATTAGCCTGCCACTCCGGGAGCGCTTCCGGCTCAGCCTGTACCAAATAAAGTAGCACTGAAAATCAACAATCGGCTTGTTTAAGAATCATCCACTCAATATATTCCCCATCGGCTAAACGGAGGAATGCCTACGAGAAGATAGCTACGGTTTAATACGACTTAGAGGTTTTCGGGGAAAACTGTTTTCTTATGGCGCATTTGTTTGACCTGGCAGGCAGGGTTCGCCTCTGTTTTTTGCTACTTGCCTCCGTTTGCCTATCTGGATCTCTCCTGGGACAGGGGTTAAAATACCAGCCGTCTCCCGCGGGGGTTGTTCGTTTGTTTGAACCGTCATACGCGGGGTTGCAGCAATTTTTTGCCGATTCCACCCTGTTAAAAGTATCCTATTCCAAATTTTCCCGCGAAATCAGCTTAGACAGTACCCGCAACTTCATCACCGTTGAAGAAAGTTATTACGATACCCACTATCGCCTCCCCATCACCATCGATTTGGAATATTATATCCGGGAACGCCTGAAATACGACGCCCGCCAGGTGTGGCTGGAAAGCTTGCATAAAACCAAACAGATTTCCGAGGCAGCCGGCGGAGGGGGAATCGAGTTGAACATTCCTGTCAAGATCAAGAGTAAGGCGTTTAAACGGATTTTCGGCGGCGACCGGGTGGGTCTGCGGGTTACCGGGAACATCAGTTTTGAGCTGGCCGGCAGAACCGAAAAACGGGAAGGCGCTGCGGTGTCTTCCCTGGAGCAGCAGGGCAATTTTGCCCCCAAGTTCAAGCAAACCCAGCAATTCCGGGTGGAAGGCCGGGTAGGGGACAAGGTAACCGTTTCGGTGGACCAGAACAGCGAAGCGACCTTTGACTTCGAAAATACCCTCAAATTGACTTACGAAGGCGATGAAGACGAAATTGTGCAGCGAATCGAAGCCGGGAACGTGGCTCTCTCCCTGCCGGCCACCAATTACGTCTCTACCAGCGCCAACCACCAGGGGTTGTTCGGGCTTAAAACCCAAATGCGGGTGGGCAATTTCGGCTTCACCGGCATTGCCAGCCTGGAACGGGGCGAAAACCAGAAACTCTCCATTACCGGCGGGGCCAGCGAGCAGACTATCCGCTCGAAAGACATCGACTACGTGCGCGACCGTTTTTTCTTTGCCGATGAAATTTACCGGAATGCTTTTGAGGATAATATCGATACCACGCAAATGATTTTGCGGGTAAACTCGAACTTTTTTATCCGCCAGCTGGATGTCTGGAAAAAAGCCCCCGGCAATGTTCCCCAAAGCTTAACGCGAAAAGCGCTGGCAGGCATCAACCCCGATACCCTCGCCGATGATACGGATCAAATACAGGGCCAGATCGAAGGAGGCCGTTTCCAGCAGCTCGTGGAAGGGGTGGACTATGATTTCGATTACCAGCGCGGCTACTTCTGGCTCAAAAGCCAGCTGCAAACCAATGATATTGTCGGGATTGCCTACAAAACCGACATCGACACGGTCGGCCAACTGTTTCAGGATGTTACCGACACTTCTGCGGTTTTAAAGCTAAAGTTGGTCCGCCCCAGCACCCCCTTGCCAAGTTATCCCACCTGGAATTTAACCATGCGCAACGTCTATAACCTGGGAAGCCCCCCGGTCTCTGCGGAAGGGTTCGACGCCCGGATCGTCTATTCCGTGACCGGGGAAGACCAGGACGTGGACCAGCTCAGCGGCAAAACCTACAATTATTTGGCGGGGTTGGACCGCC
>WYBG01000032.1 GCA_011526015.1 Deltaproteobacteria bacterium
TCCCGGTGCAGGGTTTTCAGTTTTTCGGGAACGCGGAAGGGGAATTCCCCGGTATCTTTTTCGATCAGGCCTTGCAGGGTGGTAAACGGCTGGTAATAAACCGCGTCGCGGGGGCTGTATCCCTTTACAGGTCCGGAGGTGAAGCGAATGGTGCTGTTGGCGTCCGGCGCCATCCGGTTGTTGCGCATCGCCAACATCCCCTTGGTGTAGATTTTTTTCAAATCTTCCAACTTCTGAGCCATCATGTGTTTCTTTTCCCGCAGGCCGGCCATCTCTTCTTCCAGTGCAAAGGCGAAATCGAGCAGCGGATCATTTAAGGCTTTTAATTCAGCGGGGGTTTTTTCGACCAGGGAGAGGCGGTAGTCGGGGCTGGTTAATTTTGTATTTTGAAAAGCGGTTTCTGCCCAGGAGGGTATGCCGCCCGGCCGGCTAACAATGGATTTCAGGAATTGGGGCGCTTCGTATTTCGATAATTCAGCCAGTTTTTGCAGGCGCAGGATGGTATAATCTTTATCGACCGCAAGATCATAACTGCGTTCCGCCAACTTAATGGTGTTAACCAATTTAGGGCGGTTACGCTCCCGGTAGCGCTCTTCCCGTTCCAGGTCCGGTTTTTGGCCTTCCAGCGCCATGCGCACGATCAGGTGGGCCTGGGTTAGCAGGGCCGCGCCGTACCCATAAGCAGCCAGGCTTGCTATTTCGTTTTCTTTCCAATGAAAATCTTTGTATTCGGAGGCCAGAAAATTGTCGATACCTTCAACGATGCCGCTATAGGGTCGAGCGGGAGCGTTATCTTTCTTCGCCCACTCGCTGAATTTTCGGTCAATTTCTTTCTTCTTGTTCACCAAATCCGCTTTGGCGAATCCTTCCATTTTTCCGCGGTAATTCTTCAAACCGTTATACAGCCCCCTGAGCGTGTTGGCGTATTTGATTTCAACCGCCTTGTTTTTTTGGCTGGCCGCTTCGAAAAAAGCGATGTACCCCAGGCGGTCTTGAATGCTCTTTTCCATTTTTTCAATATCGAATTGCAGTTCGGGTGCGGAATAATTGCGATAAGTTTTTCCGGGATAGCCCATAATAAAGGTGAAATCACCGTCCTTCAAACCGGTTTCGGCAATGCGGAAATACATTGTCGGCCGGTAGGGCACATTCTCCGGGCTGTATTCCACCCCCACGCCTTCGGGGGAGACATAAGCGCGCAAAAAGGTAAAATCACAGGTATGGCGCGGCCACATCCAATTGTCGATTTCGCCCCCGAAATTTCCCAAATCCTGCGGAGGGGCATACACGATGCGAATATCCTTGATCTGTTTGTACACAAAAAGATAGTACTGGTTGCCGGCATACATGGAAGCGACTTCGGCGAACAGGTCCGGCCCCCCGGCTTCAGCTTCCCGCACTAACTTCTTTTTGGCAAGATCAATGGCGTTGTAGCGTTCCAGGGGAGACATGCCCTCTTCCAGCTCGGCAAAAATCCGCTCGGTTACTTCCCGGTAGCTGAGCAGCACCCCGGCGGTGGAGCCCGGCGCTTGAATTTCTTCGGCGGTGGTTTTTGCAAGAAAACCGTTTTGCAGGTAATTGTGTTCGGGATCGGAAGCCCGCTGAAGCGCCCCGAATGCCACGTGGTGATTGGTGAAGAGCAGCCCGTTGTCGCTGATAAAACTGGCCGTTCCCCCGCCCAAATCCACCACCGCGCTCATCAGGCCGCTGCCATCCGGTTTGTAAAGATCCGCGGGGTCCATCTCCAGGCCCTCAGCTTGCAGATTCAGCATTCTCATTTGATGGGGCATCCACATGCCTTCATCGGCAATTCCTGAAATTTGAACAAGTAAAAGGAAAATCAAAAGAAACAGGTTGAACCATTGATTTTTTAACATGCGATCCTCCAACTGGTTTAATGAGATAATACATAATAAGCGCCGCAATCATTCCCAAACATGATTTTCATCAGGCCGAAACATGATTTTCGTCAACCTTTGGCAGGGTGAAAAAACGGCTGTCGGTGGATGGCTATTACAAAGTAAAGATATACTTTAGCGGAACACTGGGGATGATGGCGGGGAATCAAAGGTAGAAAGATGATCCCGCGTTGATTCGAAAAGCCGGGAATTTCGACAGGCGTAAATAATGCCCTTAATGCGATGAATAAACGATCGGAAGGTCCCGGGGATAGAACTCAATTTGAATTTCGTGACGGTTTCTGGGTACTTAATTCATTGAAAATCAGAATTTCTGAATTATATGCTGTTTTGTCTATACCGGTCACCCGGAAGAGGAGTTCAAAATACTGGGGAGTTCTGTTAAATTTCTCCTGGAATTTTTTCTTCAATTCATTCCGCGTTGCGGAGGATTTCCGGAGAATGGGCTTTTCATTTACCGAATATAATAGCGACAATACCGGCGGCAAGCTCCAGATGCTGTGATAGGGGAAATAGGGCTCATCCGCCGGTTGAATTCTCCGGTCCGGATGCCGGGCGTTAAAATCCCGCAGGTCTTCGATGGAATTAATCTTCCCGTCGCGGATGGCCAACAGGTTTTCGTAGCTATCGGTGTACTCGTTGAAAAAGAAGGTAGTCCTAAATAGGTAATGCTGCTATGCTATTCGACCGCCTGCTTTGTCATTCCCGCGAAAGCGGGAATCCACGATTTCTGCTGAGTTTATGGATTCCCACTTGCGTGGGAATGACACCGTACA
>WYBG01000033.1 GCA_011526015.1 Deltaproteobacteria bacterium
CTGGGCAGCGATTTCGACGCGAACAAAACTCTGGAACTGCTCGCCTTCGCAACCGGAAAAGAACGCCCCGCCCCGGAGGGCGTCATCGATTACTACTCCCTGCTGCACCTCAGCAAGGCGGTTTCCAACCCGGTGCTATTGCAGCGCAACCCCAAAACCCCTTCCCTGCTGCTCATCATTCCCCGCGTCCGCATCGAGGCCATTGACGGGCAGGCCATCCGCCCCGCCGCCCGCCACGAGGCCGGTTTGCAGGCGCTGCTCACCGGGGAAGTGCGCAAACCCTCTCCCGGCCTGCTGCGGGTGGTGGTGCAGCCGCTCAGCCGGCAGGAGCACTGGGTCAGCGAAGATGAACCCCTGGTGCGGGATGGCCGCTGGAGCGCAAAAGTGGATTTCGGGTCCAAAGATTTCGAAACCGAGAGCGAATTTATCCTCTTTGCCGTGATTGCCCGGGAGGAATTGCCCCGGGGACGGGCCATCTCTCTCCCGGAGTGGCGCGCCTACCTGCAAACCCGGGTCATTGCGGCCACCCCGGCCATCCGGGTTTCCCGGGTAGAGACGCCGGTGGCCAAGAACGCCCTGGAGGTTAAAATTCTCTCCATAAATGACAACCTGGTGGACAACAAGCTGCGCTGGCGGGTCAATCCCCGCAGCGGGGTGAAGGGAACCTTGCAGGGACGTCTTGTGGGAAAAGACGAGGCGGTGTGGCTGCTGGCCACGGACGATTTTGCCGACCATCCCTGGCGGGTATTGGGGAAAGCCTCCCTGAAGAGCGAGCGCTATTGGGAATTATCGCCCCGTTTGTTAGGCGTGACCGGCGATTACCTGAAGCTGTTAGCAGTGGTCGCTGCAAGCGCCGGGCAATCCCTGAATTCGCAGGAAATTGAAGAAAATGTCGCTTTTTCTCCCCCGGTTCACCTGGTGCTATCCGATGAACCTCCGCTGCGGGTGGCCATCGAAGCAATCGACCGCCAGAAAGCGGTGCCCGGCCGGGAGCTCCAGGTGTACCGCATTTCCGGGATCGAGGGAAGCATTTCCGGCCGCCCCCCGGAAGCGGATGACAAGGTGTGGATTTTGAAAATGCGCCCCCGGGAGGATGATTCCTGGGAGCTGTTAGGCCAGGCGGCGTTGAAGAACAAACACAGTTGGGCGCTGCCGCCCCTGGCGCTGGGGAATTCCGGGGAGCAGTTGATCTTAATTGCAGTGCTCTCCAAAACCAAAATTGAGGATTTGGCGCTGCAAGAGCAGCAAAGCGTGCGCGCCGCCTCGGAGCGGGTGCACATCCGGCTCACAGAATAACGGCGCAGAGCGCAAAGTGCATGGCGCATAGCGTTTTTTAGGGTCTCTACGCCATGCTCTATGCACTCTGCGCTATGCGCCCTGATTGTGGGGGTTTCATCTATGAGAGATAGATTCATTTGGCCAATCGCGTTGATAGCCGCCTTCAGCCTTGCGGGGCTGTGCCAGGAAGAAACACTCCCGGCGGGGGAATTTTCCGTGGAATCTCCGCAGGCGCAACCGCCCGCGCACGGCGAAGCAGAGAATGTTTCTGTGGCGATCCGCTGGGTGGCCAGCGAGTACCTCAGCCCGGAAACCGAGCGGATCGACCGCAATTACCTCACTTTCGAATCGTTCGATGAAGCCGCCGGGGAGGACGTGAGGGTGGAGATATGGGGGCTGGCGGATTGGGATATTATCCCCCTGCCCGGGGAGGACGCGCAATCGAACTTTTCGATCCGGGTCTTCGTTCACGACCGCAGCGCTGAAAAGTGGTGGCCTTACGGGCCCGCACAGCCGGAAGGCAACGGATCTTGGGTGATTCACGGGGTGCGCTTCGGCGAGGGCGCTCACCAGGGGCAGCGTTTCACCCTGCGGGCCGCGGTGGTGAAGGATTTGCCCGGCCAGCGCCCGCTCAGCGCGGAGGAATGGCAATCCCGCGCCGTGGCCGTCTCCGACCCGGTGTACCTGACGGTGCGGCGGCGCCTGATCCTCCCCTACCCCGCTTCGCCAGAGGTAACCGAGCCGGCAATCTGGTTGTCCACCATCGACCACCTGACCGTATCGCCCACCGAGCCGCTGGTGGTTGCGCCGGTCGCTGCGGTGGCCGGCACGTTTGAATGGCCGGGCGGACCGCTCACCCCTTCCGATTCCGGCACTCGCAACGAAATCGGAACCGCTCCCGCGGAAAAACCGCTGATCTACCTGGTCATCCGCTCCGCGGCCGCGGATCGCTGGCGAATCTTCGGGCCGGCGGTATTGAACGGAGTGAAATGGGAAATCCGCGACGTGAACATCGCCGATCCCGGCGAACCGCAGTGGCTGCGCTTTCAAATGTCCGCCATTATCGCCCGCCGGGCGCTCCCGCATGGTTCGATTAACTCACCAAACCGGGGTTACCTGCAATATCGCGACTGGTGGGAAGCCAAAATCAGCGCCAGCGAGGCCGTGGAAGTTTCCGTAAAACCCCATACCCCGGTGATCGGCCTTCCCTCCCCGGCAATCCGGATGCGCTTCATCCAAACCCTGGCGGATACCCTCTCCCTGCTGCCGGACGCAAACTCCTTCGCCGGAGAACCGCTGCCGATAGACAGCTTAGGCGAGGTGATCCAGATCGGCGGCGAGGTTACCCAACTGCCCCAGGGCGCCTCGGTGTGGGTGCTGGTGAATCCCATCGGCAGCCCGCTCTGGGAGGTTCACGGCCGGGCGATTGCCCTCCCGGACGGCGGGGAATGGCGGCTGCCCTTCGTGGCCGGGGAACGCTTCCGGGAATTGAATGCTTACCGCTTCCGCCTTACCGCGCTGGTGAGCACCCAAAACCTTCAGCCGGGGTTGATCGACTACGCGGCCTGGCGCGCCAACGCCCTGGCGATTTCCGACCCGGTGGTGGTGGAGGAGAAGCATCCCCTTTACCGGGAGCCTTCGCGGTTGATGCTGCGCATTACCGAAGTTGGGGGAAAAAACGCCGGGAATCCCCACTCCGAGGCGGATATTCGCGGCAACGCCGCGGTGGAGGGAGAAATCAACCGCCTGCCTGAAGGAGCGCTCATCTGGGTAGGGGTGCGCAGCAACGGCTCGGAGAACTGGCACTTCAGCGGCCCGGCGTTTATCAACCAGCGGCGCTGGGACGTTCCCCGGGCCTATTTTCCGTTTGATCCCGGAAACGGTGGGACGGGAGAAGGTCAGGGAGGGGAAAATCCGCAGGGAACGCTCGCCAAGAGCGCCGTTTACGACCTGGTCGCCATCGCCGCGCGGGGAGATTTGCCGGCCGCAGCGTTGAGCGATCGGGAATTGCACTGGTACGCTCTGGCGACCTCCCCGGTGGTGCAGGTGCGGCCGGTTTCTCCATTATCCACTTCTATTATTGTAGGAGGGTTCTCGAACTTGCTGTGGATCATCATTTTGCTGGCGCTATTCGCCGCCATGGAATACTACTTCAAAACCGTCTCCCAGGTCGCCGAAAAACTCGCCGAGGCGCTGGAGCAGCTCAGCCGCTACTTAGGCGCGCAGTTTGCGGAAATGCCCAAACCGCAGGTCATCCCCTCCACCTTCGGGTTATTGATCTTAGCCCTGGGGATTTTTGCCATCGTGGGATATTTTCCTATTTATACCCACGTGCTGGAGCGGGTATTGAAATTATCCCCGGAAAAGAGCGAGAGCCTGGCGCTGCTGCTGATCGTTTTCATCGGTTTGGCGGGGGTAATCATGCACCTCAGCGTGGAATTCATCAGCCACCGGGAAGGGCAGCTCATCAACCGGATTTTCGATTACTTTCTAAATTACGCCCTGCCGGTGACGGTGCTGCTGGTAACATTCTCGCTTTGGGGGGTGCAGGCGCTGCTCTACCTGGAATTATACCTGGCGCAGGTGGAACCGGGCAACATCCGCATTCCCGCGGCCATGGGGGCGGCGGCGTTTTTTATCGCCGGCATCGAAACCCTGGGATTCTACTGGGCGGCCCGGCTGGGCAAGGACTTTTTCGGCTGGCTGCTCTTTCACCTGTTTCTTTTGGGGCCCCCGGCAGTGCTGGCGAAAATCTTCCGGGTAATTTACACCCTCTTCCGGGCGTTCCCCCACCGGGGCGAAAAGCCCGCCGCGCAACCGGTAGTACCTTCCCCGGCGAATTCCGGAAAATCTGAGTAACGGTTAATACCCATTTTTCATCCCCGCATTCGCGGAGACAAGCTTTTCACTTTTCATTTTGCACTTTTCATTTTGCATTTGAGGTAACCCATGTCTTCTGCCAAAAAAACCTTGTTGATCCTGACCACCGTTGCCGCCCTGGCCGCCGTCGGGGTGGTGGGCACGTTTACCGCCTTCGTCAAGCTGGCGGAGACCCAATTCATCCCCGGCAGGGAAGTGTACCTGCGCGACGTTTACCTGGTCATCGACCAGACCCTCTCCATGGAACGCGGCCAGCGTAAGGAAGCGAAAGACGTGCTGCGGGAAGAGATTATTCGATCTTTGGGATTGGGCGACCGGGCGTTTTGTTACCGCATCAGCGCGGACTTCACCGAAACCGGCGACCGGGTGTTTGCCAGCAACCGCCGCCTGCCCAAAGTGCCGGAAAATGTACCCTCGACTCCGTTAGAAAAACTGCCCCCGGAATTGAAAGGAGATCTGTTGGAACGCTGGAATATTTTCTCTGCCGAACAAGACGCCTGGCTGGAACAGGTGGAAGCGGTGCAGGCACCCGGGGGGCAATATAGCGATTACCTGGGCACCTTAGAAACGATCGGGCGGCGGATCAATGACCCCGGCGACCCTCACCTGGCCAAAGAAAAATGGCTCATCGTCATCGGCGATTTGAAGCACGAGCCGGTGCTGCCGGTTCCGCCCCCTCCGGCGCAGGATGAAAAGCGCGCCTTTGCGGGGGTGAACATTTACTTAGTCGAACCCGGCGGCATTTACTCCCGGGAAGACCAGCAAACCATCGAAGCGTTCTGGAAAAAATATTTCGCGGCGCGCGGGGGAAACGCGGTGGCCTTCGTTTCTTTCGACGGGTTTAGCGGGCGTTTTCCGGGCAGCCCGGCTCCCGATCCTGCCCGGCCGGGGAAATCCGCCGGTGATTGATCTCTAACTCTTTGTAAAACTCAATATTATCAAAAAAATATTTTTTCTGATTAAATAATCGCCTATCTTATAGCCCTTAAAAGTCTGGCATAAGAACGCGCTATGGAGTGTTTTAGTGTTTGAGAGCCGGCTTCGCTGAGGAAGCACTACGCACTAAAACACTTGAACACCAGAACACTGGTTTATTGTAGTCAAACATATTTTGAAAATTTTTTTACTGCCGTTTACATCTTAAAAGGGAAAGCACCATGTCTCACACTGGTATTCGAAGGTCTCAACAGAGCCTTAATCTTGCTAAAATATTTCCAGGAAAGTGATTTCATCAGTCCAGGAGAAAAATAAATGGCAATATTTTGTAGCGATGCCGGCCACGGGGGCAGAGACAGCGGCGCTGCCTGGAACAACGTGCTGGAGAAGGATTTGAACCTGGTCTTTACTTTGCAGTTGAACTCGCTGCTGAAAAAACGCGGCCACCGCATATTGACCACCCGGAAATCGGACGATAACGTGCCGGATTTACTTACCCGCTGCGAATTGATCAACCAGCATCATGCCGCCAATTCCCCAAAATTCGATGCGATTATCTCCATTCATTGCAACGTCGCGGCGTACAAAAACGAGGCCGGGCGCTACGTAGCCAAAGAATCCGTGCGGGGATTTTACGCGATCTACAGCCGCGAATCCATCAAAGGGCGCGACCTGGCCAATTCCATCGCCAACCAGGTGAACAAGGAGGGAATCGTGACCCGGCACGGGGGTAAACTCTCCACCGTGGAACTGGGACGCAGCCTGGCCTGGATTCACAAAACCCTGCCCCCCGCGGTTCTCCTGGAATTGGGCTACATGACCAACCCGGAAGATTTACGCCTGCTGCACGACAAAGACTACCAGAAAAGGATGGTGCGGGCCATCGTAGATGGAATTGATAACTATATTTTAGGGTAAGGTGCTTGAGTGTTCATGTGTTCATGTGTTGAGGTTTTCAGATGTTTGAGTACTGGCGTGTTCAGGGGTTCAAATAAGCTTACAAAAGCGCCATACCAGCCGAATACCTGAATACATGAACACTTGCACACCCGAACACTGCTTTTTAGCGGGCGAAGAAAGGCGCCCCGCAAAATTCTTCCCGGGGTTCCGGAAGCAATTTTGTAAACCGAGCGGAGATGAGCGATTTCAGGGGTAAGCCGAGCGGCTGGCTTTTGAAGAACTCCAACGGGTTCCCGGATTTTCTCTTTACCATTCTCACCTACTCCATGGTGCTGTTAGGATTTGTGACCCTGATGTGGGTAACCTTCGGGGTGCTGGGTTACTTAAACTCCGACCCGGTGAAGGCGGAAACGATTTTGCAAATTATGGACAGTTTGAAAACCGGCCTGATTTCCTTAGCCGGGGTAGTATTCGGGTTGGCGGGCAGCTACACCATTCGCCGGTTTAAAAAGGATGACCACTGGATAGAGAAAACGAAGCTGGAGAAAGAGGATGAGCCGCAAAAAGCGCCCGTTGAAACCACCACGCCGGTTCAGGAAGGCCTGCGGCTGGTCTATAACGAGGAGGATATCTAAAATGAATTTCCTGGGACTGAGTAACGAAACCCTGATATTGCTGATCCCGGTGGCGATTGCCCTGATCCTCATCCTGGTGGTATTGATCGCCCGGGGAAAAACCGGTCTGGCCATCGGCATTTTGGCAACCGGCCTGTTGGGATTCTTGTTTCTGAAAAAACGCCGCCTGCAAGAGGCGTTCGACATTGAAGACAAGCTGGCCAAAAATAACGAGAAGTTCGACGAATTCAAAAAGCGCCAAAAGGAACGCTACCAGGCCATCACCGCAAATAAGGAAATCCTGGCGCAGCTGAAAGAAAAATTAGAACAATTGAAGAAAAAACCGGCGGAAAATCGCCTGGAAATCCAGCTTTTAGAAAAGGAGATCAAGGAGCGGGAAGCGCTCAATGAAAAGCTGCTGAGCGAGGATAGCGAATTCTTTGCCAGCGAAGAACCCACTGCCGCTATTCCCAACGAAGAATCCTTGAAAGTGTACGACTTGGAAGAAGAAAAAGCGAAACCCAAACCGCCCTCATCCGGAAAGGTTGAAATCGAGGTTGGCGGGCACCGCTTGTTCGAGGCGTAGTGGTTTAAATACTAAGTTGTTAACCCCTTTTTTATTTGTCATTCCCGAACGTTTCTATCGGGAATCTATGAGTGTCAGGCGTATGGATGCCCGATAAAGCTTGTCCCCGCAGGTATTAAGCGGGGAACATTCGGGCATGACAAAGGTGTCGAAAACTTAGTATTCATTGCAGTAGGCTCTGAAGAACCGGGAACCAGGGTCCGGAAAGCACTTTTTCGTGAGTCGTGTAAAAGGACTGCTGGTTCCTGAAAACGGGTTCCGGTCCCCCCTATTATAAAATGTACTTGAAAAAATACCCTGCAATTGATATTATTGTGCCGCTAAAATAACTGCTTTTCGTTTCGGCTGCGCCGGTTCTGCGAATAGCAATGTTAAAGTATTAACTGAGGAGAACGGTATGAGAAAAAGTTGGATACTCGGATTATTGGCCGGGCTGTGGCTTTTGGGAACGTCGAACGGATTTTCCCAGGCCGAGGTCCGGGGCGACGTGCATTTGTTCCAGAATTTCTTGCTGGATGCGCCGATAGCTTCCACCTTCTACGGGGAAGGCGGATTGGCATATAGCACTTATGAGTTTTTTAACGCCTTTCAATTCGGCATTCGCGGCGGCTATCCCATCACCCCCAAATTCGAGA
>WYBG01000281.1 GCA_011526015.1 Deltaproteobacteria bacterium
AACCAGCCTACCTGACGGCAGACAGGGAATTACACTCACATCCTGGTACAGACAAAATGTGAGCATAATTCAGTTGATTTATGGTTCTTCATTGGTTGCAGCAAAGTAGAAAACGCAAAACTAATGGCTATAGGAACCCTTTCGGGGGAGTATTATACCGCGTAAGGTCATAAATTGTGCTTTTAAATTTTTCGGGTATATGGGTATAAGGTATAGGGAAAACAATGCCTTATACCCTATACCTTATATCCTCAAAAATCACAGTTTATACCCTTATACAGTATAGATGGTTAAATGGCTGAATGATTAAATAGTTATACAACCATTCAACCATCTAACCATCCAGCAATTCTTCCAACCGTCCCCGCGCATCTTACCCCTGCAAAAATATGTAGCGCAGTACGAACAGCGCCGCAAAAAGGGAAATCAGCCAGGGCACTTCACGGAATTTTCCCCGCACGGTTTTCAACAGGGTGTAAGAAATGAATCCGAAGGAAATCCCCTCGGTAATGCTGAAGGTGAGCGGCATCATAATCATGGTGAGGAAGGCGGGGATGGCTTCGCTGAAATCCTCCCAGGGGATCAGCCTCACGTTTTTCAGCATGAACACCCCCACCGCCACTAACGCCGGGGCAATGACCGGGTAGAGGCGCATTCCTTCCCCGAATTCCATCCCCCCGCCTACCATGCGCAGCAGCGGGGCGAAAAAGATCGCCAGCAAAAACAGCAACCCGGTAACGATATTGGCGAAACCGGTGCGCGCCCCGGCGCTCACCCCGGCGGCGCTCTCGATGTAGCTGGTGATGGTGGAAGTGCCCATCCCCGCCCCGATGACCGTGCCCACCGCGTCGGAGATCAGCGCCTCCCGGGCCCGCGGCAGGGTTCCGTCTGGCTGCACTAAACCGGCCTGCTGGCTCACCCCCACCAGGGTTCCCACGGTATCGAACAGCGCCAGGAAGAAGAAAATGAAGATGATCGCAATCATATCCGGCTGCAGCGCCCCGGCGATATCCAGCTTCAAAAAAGTGGGTCGGAGCGAAGGCACCGCGCCAAGCACTCCCTGGTAGGTTACCATTCCGGCTGCCAACCCGATCGCCAGGTTCAGCAGAATGCCGATCATGATGGCCGCTTTCACCCCCAGGGTGAGCAGGATGATTATGGCCGTCAATCCGAACAGGGAGAGCAGCACCGGAGGGGAAGAGAAATCACCCAGCCCCACCAGAGTGCCGGGGTTATCCACCACCACCCCGCTCCATTGCAATCCCACCATGGCAATCAGCAGCCCGATGCCCACCGCGATGGCGTGCTTGAGGGAATTGGGCAGGGCGTTGATCAGTCTTTCTCGAAACCCCACGGTAGAGAGCAAAATGAACAGGCTCCCGGCGATGAAAATCGCTCCCAGGGCCTGCTGCCAGGTGTAACCGAGCATCAGCACCACGGTGTAGGTGAAGAAAAAGTTGTGCCCCATGGCCGGGGCCAGGGCGATGGGATAATTGGCGAAGACGCCCATGATAAAGGTCGCCAGGGCGCTGGAGAGACAGGTAGCGACTAACACCGCTTCCAAATCCATCCCCGCGGCGTGCATTACCACCGGCTGCACGAAGATGATGTAGGCCATGGTCATAAAGGTGGTTACGCCCCCGGCGACTTCCCGCCGCAGGGTAGTTCCGTTTTCCTGAAACTTGAAGAAGCGCTCTAACATGGGGTGCTCCTCTTGATTAAACCTGCAACCTCCGAGGTTTCGGAAACCTCGGAGGTTTTTTACATCTCCAAACCCTTTGGGAATTCATCCAACCGACTATATATTAGCAATTTTTGAGGATTTTTGACAGGATTTCGTGTAAAAACCGGGCGTCGATGAAACCGAGAAATACTAACCTCCCCCTGTTGCTACTCATGACCATCCTGTTCGGCCTGACCTTTATTTCCGTGAAGGCGGCCCTGCAAGGGTTAGGTGTGTTTCAACTGGTGTTCGGGCGCTATGCGATTGCCTTCCTGGCGCTCACGCTGATATTTCGCAAGAGCCTGCGCCGCTTTCGATTGGAGCGGCGGGATTGGAAGTATTTTCTGCTGCTCACCGCGGTGGAGCCGGTGGGATATTTCATCTTCGAGACCTACGGGCTGCGCTACACCTCCCCGGCCGGCGCTTCCCTGATCATCGCCACCATCCCGATCTTCTCGCTGGTATTCGCCGGCTTCATTTTAAACGAAAAACCGGGCGGGCCGGGAATCGCCGGGGTAATGATCTGTTTCGCAGGGGTATATTTCATCGTACGCTTGCAGGAGAGCAGCGCCCTTGCTCCCGCGCCGCTGTTAGGCAACACGCTGGTGCTGCTGGCGGCGATGTCCGCGGGCTTTTACAATTGTTTCGCCCGGAAGCTCTCCTTCAACCATGCGCCCCTCACCATTACCTACTACCAGACCCTCGCCGGCGCTGGGGTTTTCATGCCCCTGGCGTTGTGGGAATATTTCCGGGGGGATTCCTTTTACATGAATTGGGCGATTGCCGGGCACCTGCTCTATCTCGCCCTGGGCGGTTCAATCCTCGCTTATTTCCTGCTCAATCACGCCCTGTCGCGATTGGAGGCGGCGAAAGTGGCGGTATTTTCCAACCTGATTCCGGTGGTGACGATTACCGCCTCCTACCTGTTTTTCGGGGAGGTTTTGCAGCCGATGCAGTTGGTGGGCGCGGCGCTGGTGATCGGGGGGATTTGCTTGGCTTATGCGAGTAAAACGTAGGGCGTAATGGATATTTCGTATTGCGTATTTCGTAATGCGTAATAAAAACGGAATACGAAATACGCAATACGAAACAGTCACGTATTACGCATTACGAGTTACGCATCATATTTTCCCCCAGGGAATCTCCATATTCAGCTTCTCCAGTTTCTCCTCGCACTCCTGGCGTTCGCGGTTGCGTTTCAGGGGAGCAGCGGGGTCTTCCGCTATCCATTTATTGCGAACGGCCAGCAGGCGGGCGTTCTCGCGGTTCCCGGCGGCGACTTCGCGGATGATTTCGATTTCCAATCCCGAGAGGGAGAGGGCGTTCAGACGGTAATCCTGAAAGGCTTCCCAGACCAGGGGGCACCAGTGGCCGAGGATTTCCTTTCCGATGATCTCCGCGTAGCTGCGGATTTCATACTGGGCATTGGCTTCCATGCGCAGTTCCAGGAAGTGGAGCAGGTTGTGGAGGTCGATCTTCCAGTAAGCTTCCGTGTAGGTGGAAAGGGGCAGATCTTTGCGGGCTTGCTCCCGGGCGATGCCGGCGGCGAGGCGCTCCTCGTAAATTTCCCGGCTGCGCCGGTGCAGCTCCGCTTCCTGCCGGGAAAAATTCCCCCCGCTCTCCGCATCCAAAAACCCGGCGCTCCCCTGGCGGTTGCCTTCGGACTGATAGCGCCATTCCTCCGGCGCGGTAGCCTGCGCCGCGTCGATGGCAATGGAATAGCGAGTGCTATATTCGTTCACATTGGCCATTCTGTGCCGGATCCACTGCCGCCAGCAGTCCATCGGTACCCGAACGTGAAGTTTGATCTCGCACATCTCGAACGGAGTGGTATGGCGGTGGCGCATCAGGTAGCGGATCAATCCCCGGTCTTCGTGCACTTTTTTGGTGCCGACGCCGTAGGAAACCCGGGCGGCCTGCACCACCGCAGCGTCATCGCCCAGGTAATCGATCACCCGGATGAACCCGTCGTCTAAAACCTTGAAGGGTTTCCCCAGGATTTCTTCCATCGCCGCTATCCGGGGGCGGTTCAATTTTTGAAGCTCTTCCGTGGGCATGCTTTCCCCTTTTCTGCTAATGGCTGCTTTTCGGGCAAGAATATACTGTGAATATGGCCGGGATTCTACTGCTAATCCAATTTTCCGATTCCCGGTTGCAGAAAATATCCCGGTACGCTATCTTTATTGCCCTTATACAGAAGGGAAACCCGTCATTACAAACAGTAACAGGGTGTTTGAAAAACCAAAAATTTGCCACCAAGACACCAGGGCACGACGTTTTCAGTAGGTTTTTTAAGATTTCTTTGTGATTTTTTGGCTTTGTGGCGAATTTTAAAACACGCTCAAGAGGCGGTGATGTTCAAAGAGAAAATTTTACAAGACCAGGTTGCCATTATCACCGGGGGCGGCACCGGGTTGGGAAAGGAAATTGCCAGACAATATGCCCGCCACGGGGCGCAAATTGTGATTTGCAGCCGCAGCCCGGAGCACTTAGAGCGCGGCAAGTCGGAGATCGAGCGGGAAGGAGCGGAGGTGATGAGCTACCCCCTGGACGTGCGGGAGCCGCTTGAGGTCAAAAAATTCGCCGAAGAAGTGGTGAAACGCTTCGGGCGCATCGACATCCTGGTAAACAACGCCGCGGGCAACTTCATTTACCCGGCGGAAAAACTGCCCCTGCGAGGATGGAAATCGGTGATCGACATCGTGCTTAACGGGAGTTTTTACTGCTCTCAAATCATCGGCAAGCGGATGATTGCGCAGCAGCGCGGGCAAATCCTGAACGTTCTGGCGACTTACGCCTGGACCGGGGGGCCGGGCACCATTCACAGCGCCTGCGCCAAGGCCGGGGTGCTGGCGATGACCCGCACCTTAGCGGTAGAATGGGCGGGCTACGGCATCCGGGTAAACGCTATTGCCCCGGGGCCTTTCGATACCGAGGGCGCGCGCACCCGCCTGTGGCCGACCGAAGAAATGCAGCAGGCCATCACCCGGGAAATCCCCTTGCGGCGCTTCGCCTCTCTGGAAGAAGTGGCGCAAGCGGCGCTGTACCTGGTTTCTCCTTACGCCGCTTACATTACCGGGGAGTGCATCACCATCGACGGCGGGGGCTGGCTGGGGAAGGGCATCGGGAAATTAGCGGAGGACCTGGATAAGTTCGTGGAGCTGCGGGAGGCGGGGAAGAAGCAGCGAGAGCGGTAGAAGAGGCAGGGGCAGGTGGCAGGGATGCGAACGTATTCTTTGGAGAAGATATTCTCCGGAGGAGCATTTCCGTATTTCTGAAGAAATTTTCCGCAACCTGTTTGTTTATCATTCAAAAAGGGATAAATTCAGGCTCACCAATTTACCGTTACGCCGACAGGGTACAATAATATCCGGAGAAGGCGCGTTAAACAATCTATCATCAACCCCAATACCGGAGGTCATTATGAAAGTCTCCCAAATCCTCATCGTTTTTTCCCTCGCTACGATTGTGTTCCTGGCCCAGGGCTGTTACACCCTGAACCAGGTGGGCACTCCCGTCGATGAAGCCATCGAAATTACCAACACTCAGCAGGCCGCTGCGATTCAGCATTTCACCCGCACCAAAACCATCAACCATTTCATTTATGGCCTGGTCAGCCCGGACGACGCCGGCATCGAGAAAGCAGTATCCGACGCGGTGAAACAACACGGGGGAACCCGGGCGGTTAACGTGAAGATGAAGTACCGCCAAACTTTCATTAACGGCCTGGTGGGCGGCTTAACCCTGGGAATTTATACTCCCTATACCCTGACGATTGAAGGTGACATTGTAAAGTGAGCCCTGCAATATCTCCATCTCGTCCAGCAAGCGGTTCATTAATCGGGTGGTAGCTTCAATCGGGGCGGGGGAGGTCATGTCCACCCCGGCGTCTTTCAGCAGGTTGATGGAATAATGGGAACTGCCGCGGGAGAGGAAATGCAGGTAGGCCTCGCGGGCGGCGGTATCGCCTTCCAATATTTTTATGGAAAGCGCAGCGGCGGCGGAAAAGCCGGTCACGTATTGGTACACGTAGAAACCATAATAAAAATGGGGAATGCGGCACCAATTGATGTCGTATTCCGGGTTCATCGCAAACTCCGGCCCCAGGTAACGCAGATATAATTCCCGGGTCAGGCCGCTGAGCAGTTCCGCAGTGAGCGATTCCCCGGCCTCCGCCCTCTCGTGGATGATCTTTTCAAATTCCGCAAACAGAGCCTGCATATATATCGTGCCGCGAATCTGGTCGATATACTGGTTCAGCAGGTAGAGCTTCTTTTGCGAATCATCGGTATGTTTGAGCAGGTAATCGACCAGGAGGTTTTCATTCAGGGTCGAAGCCACTTCCGCTACAAATGTAGTGTAGCGGCTGTAGTGATAGGGCTGCTCCCGGTGGGTAAAGTGGGAGTGCAGGGCGTGCCCTAACTCGTGGGCGGTGGTGAATACGTTATCCAGGGTATCGTTGTAATTGAGCAGGATATAGGGGTGCACCCCGTAGGTTGACCAGGAATACGCCCCGGAGCGCTTTCCCTGGTTTTCGTACACGTCGATCCAGCCCTTCGACAAACTTTCCTCTAACACCGACAGATAGTTTTCCCCCAGCGGCTTTAATCCCGCGCGGATGGTCTCCAGCGCCTCCCGGTAAGGGAACTCGAATTTGATTTCGCTAACCAGCGGCGCAGAGAGGTCCCAGGGATGCAGTTCCTCCAGTTGCAGAATTCTCTTGCGCATTTTCATGTAGCGGTGCAGGGGGTCGAGGTTGCGGTGAACGGTATCGACGACATTCTCATACACAGGCGGGGGAATGTTATCGCCGTCGAGAGCGGCGGCGAGGGCGGAGGTGTAATTTCGCGCCCGGGCGTAGAAAATATTGGTTTTGACCCCGCTGGAAAGGGCCGCGGCCAGGGTGTTGGTCCACTTTCCGTAGCTGCCGTACATGGCGAAGAAGGCATCCTGGCGCACCCGGCGGTCGCGCGACTCCATCAGGCGGGCGTAGCGGCCCTTGGTGACCTCGATCTCCTTCCCTTTTTCATCGCGGATGGGGGGAAATTTGATGTCGGCGTTGTTGAACATGGAAAAGATGTTGTAAGGCCCCTGGGCGATTTCCCCGGACATGGCCAGCAGGCGCTCCTGTTCCGGGGGAAGCACGTGCGCCCGGGAGCGCAGCAGGTCTTCAAAAAAATGGCGGTAGGCGCTTAATTCCGCATTCGCATCCAGAAAGGAATGGAGTTTTGCTTCCGGAATGGCGAGAATTTCCGGCTGAATGAAGGAAGCGGCCTGGTTGACCCGCACCCGTAAAGAGGCGGTTTTATCGGTGTAAGCCTGGTATTGGGAGACCCGGGTGTCCTGGTCGCTTTTCAGGCCGGCGTAGAGAGTCAGCCGCCCTAACTCTTCCTGCACCCGGTCGCGCAGTTGCAGGCAGTTCAGCAGATTTTCCGCGGATTCACCAAGTTTTCCCTGGAAGGTGGCGAATTCCGGGACTCGCTTTTCGATGCGTGCGAAAGCTTCTTCCCAGCGGGCGTCGCTCTCAAAAATGTCGTCCAATCGCCATTGATATTCCGGGGCGAGTTGGGAACGTTCCGGAAGTGTGTCTATGGCCGGTGTAGTTTCCGTCCCGTTAAAAAACCGCGCTGCACGTTTCATTATTCTGGCTCCTGTATAAGACCTTGATAAATGCTTTCTCAAAAAACCGAAGCCCAAAATAATAAAAACGCCCGCCGACTTCGTAGGGTATTTGAAAAAAATTGAAAACCCATTATCACTATTGCTTATAATGGCAAACAGCAGGAGGGCGATAAAGTTCTACGCATTTTTCGAGAGCTGGTCGGGGAAGCAGCCTCTTCGGGGCAGTTATAATTGCCAATTGGCAATTAACAATTGGCAATTGGCAATTATTGACAAAACTTGCTCCCCGGGTAACCCAAAGGTTATCCGTACAGTTCGTAGCTCTCCCCGCTCATCGCGCTCTTTTCGATCAAGCTGTTGTAGAAGATGCCCAGCAGCAGCCCGAAGATGAAGCCGTAAACAAAGCTCCAGAGAACGCCGAGCAAAATTCCGGTAAAAGCGCCGAGCGAAAAACCGGGATAAATCAGCTCGAAAAAGCCCAATGCGGTGGCCGCCCCGGCAGCCCCGGCGATGAAAGAGATGAGCAGGAACATGATCGCCCAGGCAAAGGCAATAGCGAACCCGATGCGCAGGGTATCCAGCAGTTTGCCCTGCACCAGGATGCGATTGCTGAAAAACATATCCGTGGGAGGGGGGTCGGTTCCTTTAGTGCTTTCGGGGGTAAATTGGATAAAAATATCGCCATTCATGGTTTGCGCCTCCTTTACGGTTAGAGGATTTTACACGCTTTGTTTAAAACGTTTATCGGAGCAAAATTGGCAATAAGACAACGCTCATGTAGAGTACTGTGGAAAACGTGAGGCCCAATGGGGCAGGCAGAGCCTTGCCGGCTACGTCACAACGCAGAGTGACGAGCAAAAGGAGCGCCCTTCCCTCTTTACCAGTAGTCGCCGTTCACAATAAAGGCAGCCCAGCGATGGGGATGGGGAAACCGGAACTGCGTATCCTGCGGCATGTCCCGGATGATTTTCAGCTGCGCTTCCCGGAGCGCCAACGCTTTGGGCATCTTGTTTTGCAGCCAGTTGGCGTAGAATTCCTCCATCAATATTGCGGTATATTGGTCATCTATATCCCACAAAGTGGTGATAACCGAGGAGCTCCCGGCAGCCATGAAGGCGCGGGTCAAACCGACCACACCCTCTCCCCGGTATAATTTGCCGGCGGCGGTTTTACAGGCGGAAAGCGTTACCAGTCGCGATTGGGGCAGTAAGAGATCGAATATCTCGTAAGCCATCAACAAGTCATCTTTCGCCATCGCCCTGCGAAGGGAGCGGTCAGGGCTGGTTTGCGGGTTCAAATAGGACTCCCGCCCCAGGATAAGGTAGGAGTACAGGGGGCTTTTCTCATCGATGATGGCGTGAGTTGCAAAGTGAAGCACCTCATATTCCTGTTTTAAATGTTGCAGCACCTCTTCTTCCCGGACTTCGGCGCCGGTCAGGGTAGCCGAATGTGAGAACAGTTTGGCAATATTCTCGACTTCTCTTTCCGCGTGGGGAAGATCCGCAAGCGGGTTTGCCACTGCAAAGAGTTTCAACCGGCCAGGCGCAAGCGCCGGTTTGCGGTGGTCCAGCGAATACTTCAGGATGGCAGCGCCGGGCGCATAGCTGATGGTATATTGTTGTATGAGAAACACCGGATGGTTTTGCGCGGGCGGCGCCAGGGCTGCAAACGGCAGGTAGAACAAAACCTCATCCGGCACGACACAGAGCATTTTCCCCGGCGCCAGCAGCTTTTCCAGCGGCTGAAGGAGAAGCTGGTAAAGCTCCCCGGCCAGGCTTAACTCCTCCCGATAGAGCTGCTCCGAATTTTCTGCTAATTTTTTCGAAAAATCAGCCGGATCATCCGCGCCGATGGTTTTTCGGAATTGAAAGACCAGATTGTTCAGGCGCTGGCGGGATACCGGGTTTTCGGTTGCCCTGAGGTGGTTTTTGTCCAGCACAAATATCAGCAGCTTATCCCGGGTCAGCTTATATTCCACCAATTGCAGGTCATCGCTAAAAGACGCCTGAATTTCCGGGAGAGGGAAGGGTTGAACGCTCTCGAGCTTCTCTTTCGCGGAAGCGTTCAGCAGATTTTCCAGGAATGAGCGGGCGCGAGATCTTTCCGAAAAATGAAAGGCCGCCTCGTAATCGGATTTGCGGTATTGCAACAAGATCATTTCATCATACATATCCTGAATCGTGGCAAAATAAGTGATCTTTTCCAGCCCTTCGATGTTTCTCCGGGCGCTCTCCACGGTGCGGATCGCACGGGCAAAGGAAGCCTCGGCGTCGCCAATGGTTTTCTGATCGCGGTAAACCAGGCCGGTTGCATAATAAGCGTTGGATTCTAATAAGGGGTTTTGGAGCGCTGCGGCCACCTGTTGCGCTTCGGCCAGGTTCTGCAGGGCTTTCCGAAAGTCCCCCTCTTCCCGGTAGAGGTTGCCGGTCCGGGTCAAAGCATGCGCAATACCTTCCCGGAATTCGATGCCGTAAAAATTATTCACGGCCTGCCGGTAGGATTCCAGGGCCAGGTTCGGGCTTCCATTTTCCCGGTAAATATCGCCGATGTTCAGCAAAATTTCCGATTGCAACCGTTTAGAGCGCCGGGCGCCCGCTCTTTCTCCTTCCATGATGGTCTGCTGCGCCAGTTGATATTGCCCCAGGGCCGGCTCCCATTCTCCCTGGTCGCGGTAAACGTCCCCGGCAATTTTTAAAGCGGCGGCGCGGTAGAAAGGGTTGTCGAGGGCTTTGAATAAATCCGCCGCTTTAAAAAGACTATCCAGAGCGGATTCGTACATGCCCAAAATCCGGTGCAACTCTCCCAGGTTCAACACCGCCACGGCTTCCGCTTCATCCGCTTCCCGGGCCGATTTGACCAGATCCATGGCTTCCCGGTAATCTTTTTCCGCCTGGCTGTAGTTTCCCATGCTCTGGTAAACGTTTCCACGATCGATATAAATTCGGCTTTCTGGAACCGGATTCCCGCTCAGGCTCCGGTTCAAAGCAATCGCCTGATTCAGCGCTTTCAGCGCTTCTGGATATTCTCCCAGCAGCCAGAGGGGAATCCCTTTTCGCCAGGTAATACTCAATTGGCAGTCGGGATCCCTCAACGCTTCGGCGATTTTCAGGCCGGCATCCAAATCCTGCAACGCTTCGCGAAACTGGCCTAACTCGATGCGCGCGTTTCCGATGTCATAGAGCAGCCAGGCCTGCCGGGGGCGATAGTGAATCTCCCGGGCGATATTCAAAGCCCCGGAAGCGGTTTGCAGCGCCTGCTGGTTATAATCTTGTTTATAGAGAATGGTTTGAATCTGCACCAGGTGATCGACCTCCCGCCGC
>WYBG01000282.1 GCA_011526015.1 Deltaproteobacteria bacterium
CGGGAATGACAATTTACGTGCTTTTCATGTCACTCCCGCGAAAGCGGGAGTCTATAAAATATCTCAGTTCCTGGGTGCGCATACAACTGTTTTCTAATCTTTAACAGGGTTACTTTTGCGCTACTGCAATTTAACCATCCATCCATTACTCCATTACTCCAACATTCCATTACCAGAAAGCTGACGAACTCTTTTCTCCCTATAAAAAACGCATGGCGCGATAGAGCGCCTGCGTAACCAAGGAGGGGGGAATGTTACACAGTTGAGTGCGCCTCGCGCCATGCGCCTATTAATGTAAAAAAACTCCAAAATGAATCAAAACGTTTTTCTGAAATGCTAAACTGTGTTCGGGTGTTCACGTGTTCAGGTGTTCAAGTAGGATTACCAAAGCACTTCAACACCATAACACCTGAACACGTTTTCAATACTGCAATTTCGAGTCCTGGCTCACCCGCTTGCGGAACACCCAGTAGGTCCAGCCCTGGTAGAGCAGCACGATGGGCACGAAGACGAGGGCGATAATGCTCATCACTTTCAGGGTATAGGGCGTGGAAGAGGCGTTGTAGATGGTCAGGCTCCAGGCGTCGTTGAGGCTGGAGACCATCACCCGGGGATAGAGGCCCATGAAAATGGTAATGGTGGAGAAAGCGATGGTCAGCCCGGTCATAATGAACGCCCAGCCGCTGCGGCGATTCTTCAGGAACCAGCCGGACAGCAGCAGCGCCGCCCCGGCGATGATGGGGCTGATTCCGGGATTTACCCCCAGGCGGCTGAACATATCCGTGGCGTAATACCCCGCGATGACGAAAGCAAACACTAACACAGTGGTAACGGAGCCGATTTTCAGCGCGTAGGAGCGCGCTTTTCCCTCAATCTCCCCGGTGGTTTTAAGGTTCAGGAAGATCGCCCCATGGAGCATGAACAGGGAGAGGGTCGCCAGGCCGCCGAGCAGCGCGTAGGGATTCAAAAGGTTGAAAAATCCGCCCAGGTAGTGCATATTTTCATCAATCGGCACGCCGCGGATGAGATTGGCCATGGCCACGCCCCACAGCAGCGCCGGCACAAAACTGCCGGTGAAGAGCATCCAGTCCCAGGCGGCGCGCCATTGGGGATGCTTATCCTTGCTGCGGAACTCGAACGCCACCCCGCGCACGATCAGGGCCAGCAGCATCAGCACCAGGGCGAGGTAGAAACCGCTGAACATGGTGGCGTACCAGTGCGGAAAAGCCGCAAACATCGCCCCCCCGGCGGTGAGCAGCCACACCTCATTGCCGTCCCAAAAGGGGCCGATGGTGTTGATCACCATCCGGCGGCTGCGGTCATCTTTGGCGATAAAGGGCAGCAAAATTCCCACCCCGTAATCGAATCCTTCCAAAAAAAAGAACCCGATGAACAGCACCGCGATCAATATAAACCATAATGTATTCAGGTCCATAGTTGGCTCCTGCAATATAATTGTTTGTACGCAGTTTTAAGTAGGCAATACGCAGTAGGCAGTAGGCAGTAGGCAGTAGGCAGTAGGCAGTAGGCAATTTTCATTATCCCTGCCCCTGCTCCTGCCCACCGCCCTCGGTCTCTTCAAACGCCAGCACCCCGCTGGCCCCGCCGACGGCAAATTTCTTGAGTAGGTAAATGGTTGCGCCCATCAATGCGCCGTAGAGCAGGGTGAAGGCGACCAGGGAGAACCAGACTTCCCCAATGCTTACCGCAGGGGAAACCGCGTCCTCCGTGCGCATCACCCCGAACACCACCCAGGGCTGGCGCGCCACTTCGGTGAAAATCCAGCCGGTGGAATTTGCGATATAGGGAAGAGAAATACTCCAGATCATCCCTTTCAGCAGCAGCGGTTTGAGCTCCAGGTTGTTTTTCAACACCCGGTAAAGCGCATAAAGGGAGATCAAGAACATCACCACCCCCGCTCCCACCATGATGCGGAAAGTCCAATAGGAAATGGCTACCGGCGGAACGTAATCGCCAGGGCCGTGTGTCTCCTCATATTCCCGCTGCAAATCGTTGATCCCCTTCACCTCTCCTTCCAGGCGGTTGTAAGCGAGAACGCTCAACAGCGAGGGTATCCGGATGGCAAAGACGTCGCGGCGGTTCTTTTCATCGCCCACGGTGAACAGCGACATAGCTGCGGGATCTTCGGTATTCCACAACGCTTCCGCCGCGGCCATTTTCATGGGTTGAATTTTGATCATGTATTGCGCCTGGGTGTGCCCCACCAGCATGACCATTACGGTACCAATGACAGCGTACACCGTGCCCATTCTAAAGGATTTTTGGAAGATTTCCAGGTCTTTACCTTTCTTCCAAAGATGGTAGGCGCTGATCCCCAGTACAAAGAATCCCGCGGTGGTGACGCCGGCGAAGAAAACATGGGGAAACTGCACCCACACGTGCCCGTTGGTCAGCAGGGCGAAGAAATCGGTCATTTCCGCCCGCCCGTTATTGAGGGTGTAGCCCACCGGCTGCTGCATGAAGGAATTGGCGATGAGAATCCACAGGGCGGAGAGATTGGAGCCGACCGCCACGACCCAGATGGTGGCGGCGTGCAAGCGTTTGGAGAGCCGCTCCCAGCCGAAAATCCAGATGCCCAGGAAGGTGGATTCCAGAAAAAAGGCCAGCAGCGCCTCGATGGCCAGGGGCGCGCCGAAAATATCCCCCACGAAGCGGGAATACTCCGACCAGTTCATCCCGAATTGGAATTCCTGCACGATGCCGGTCACCACTCCCATGGCAAAGTTGATCAGGAACAGCTTGCCCCAGAACTTGGCCATGAGTTTGTATTGCTCGTTCCCGGTGCGCACATAGATCGTCTCCATAATCGCCACCAGAATGGAAAGCCCCAGGGTAAGGGGCACGAAAAAGAAGTGGTACACCGTGGTAATCGCGAATTGCCAGCGCGCTAATATCAGCGCATCCATAGGGGGTCTCCTTGTTTTATTGATTCATGGTCATTTGGCGTTGCCGTCATTTGCTTCGCGTCATTTGGCTTCGCCGTCATTGGCCTTCGGCGTCATTTGGCTTCGCGTCATTTATAGTCATTGGCCTCCGGCGTCATTTATTGTCATTCGGCTGCGCCATCATTGATTGTGCAGGGAACCTGGAATGAATGGCGGCGAAGGCAATGACGCCGGAGGCCAATGACGCCGGAGGCCAATGACGCGCGGAGCGCAATTGACCTCACTTGATTTTTGCGGGGTCGAAATCTGCATCCGTAAAAGCGAATTCGGCAATGGTGCGGGATTTCAACGCCTGAACGGTGAAATTTTCCTGGTCAATGAAGAACGCGTGAAGTTTGCAGGGGGCGGTAAGGGGACAAAAATCAGGTTTTTTGATGCACTCGCTGATGCTGGTGCGGTAGCCCACTCCCTGCAAAATACTCAGCAAGGTGATCATCTCCGGGAGTCGAGCGAGACGCACCCCGCCATGCATTCCCTGGGTGGTGTGCACAATCTCACGGTTCTTCAATTGAAAGACGATTTTGGTAGCAAACGGGCGGGTGATGAATAATTTGCGTGATATTTCCGCCAGGGATATCGGGCCGCGCTGGTAATTGCCGGCCAGGTAGGCGCAGATCCGCAGCGCGTAGTCATATTCCCGTTTCAGAAAAATCATGGCAGCCTCACTTTGCTCATCTAACTATACCGAACCGGTATAATATAGGCGTTAAACATTTCTTTTTCAATAGGGGAAAGATTTTACCGACTTCGCGCTTGCATTCGGGCACCGATTTGGGGATATTTCCGGCAAAAAAAAAGAGGATTCCCATGGTTCTCACCAAAAACCGGGTGATGTTCACCTACGAAGATTTAAAAAACTGGGAGCCGGACAACTTCCGGCATGAAATCATAGAGGGAGAGCACATCATGTCGCCGTCGCCGAGAATTCCCCACCAGGAGATCGTTCGTAAACTAACCATCTTTTTATCGAAATATGTTGAAGAAAAAAAACTGGGGAGGATATTTGTTTCCCCGGTGGACGTGGTATTTCACGAATCCGACGTTTGCGTGCCGGACCTGGTGTTCGTCAGCAACGAGAATCTTGCTATCGTGCGGGAAGAAAATATCCAGGGCGCGCCGGACCTGGTAATCGAAGTGCTCTCCCCCGGCTCGGAAAAGCGCGACCGGGAAGTGAAATACAAACGCTACGCCTATTACGGCGTCAAAGAATACTGGATCGTGGACCTCGACCGGCGCCTGGTGGAGGTATATGACCTGGCGGCAAGCCAATTGGTGCAGGTAGTGCCTAAAAATCAAACCCTCAATACTCCCCTGTTCCATGATTTGAATTTGAAGCTGGCCGAGGTGTTTTGATAGTCACACCCGCAATTAATTGAAGTAATATTTAGGAGAAAAAGCCATGGAAACCGTAAAAGCCAAAAGAAAAAGAAAATCCCAACTGCATACCCTTACCGTTCAGCTCACTGAGAAAGAGATAGAAGTCTTAAAAAAGTTTTTTAAAACAAAATCTGCTCAAAAAGCGGTGGAAAAAGCGATCAAGCTATATATAGAGGATGAAGAAATTTATCAAACCGTCGCGGCAATGTATGGAGTTGGAGGCGTAAAGGAAATTTATGATTAAGCGAAAGATTGCGTTTGATACCAACATTTACATAAGCATCTTCAACAAAGTAGAGGAAGAATCAAGTTTTTGGAATACCATTACTGAATCATTACATCTGGTTGCTGTGGTCTTATTGGAATTAGAAATAGGAATTTGGACTAAAGAAGCCAGGCAGGTTTGGGAGATTCACAAAGAAAAAATGGGAAGAATTAATCGAATTCTGACGCCTTCTAAAAAGGCCTACTCAAAAGCAGGAATGATTCTCAATATACTGCATCAAAAGGAAAGCTTTACCCAACCAGGTCTGTACAAAATCACTAATGACGTGCTAATTGCAGCTACATGTGTGGAAAACGGCGTTACTCTGAAAACGAAGAATCGAAAAGACTTTTCACGCCTTTCCCTTTATCTCAAAGGATTGCGTGTAGAGTATTTTTAAAATCAGCCTGACCGACCGCATTTATGCCAAAAAACCAAACCCTTTGCTTTCTCGCGATTTTTCCGTAATTTTTTCCCGCCTGAATAAAAACTCGGTTTAACGACGACAAGACCTTCGCCACCGTAAAACGGGAGGTGCTCCGTGTCTAAGCTTGCTTTCATTCCCCTCATTTCCGCCCCAGGAAATCTTACCGGGAGATTCCGCAACATTTTATGGATGGCGCTGCTGGTCTTCTCGGCCATCTTCATCCTGGGCGGTTGCAAGAAAACCGAGAAGGATAAGGAACTGGCCTATCCCCTGGAGACCGCCAGGCTGGTCAGCCAGGTGACCTCCGGGGTGGTATCGCCCTCCGGCGCGATCACGGTGCGCTTTACCTCCCCGGTGATCCAGGAGAACCTGGTGGGGCAGAACGTCACCAAAGAGGTGTTTTCCTTCCAGCCGGGCATTACCGGCGCCACGCGCTGGCAGGACCGCCAAACCCTAATCTTCCAGCCCAATACCGCCCTGCCGCTGCGGGAAAAATATGAGGGCGCGCTGGATCTGGGAACGCTCTTCCCGCTTCACAAAGAGAAACTGGAGCCCCTTACATTCCGCTTTGAAGTAGCCGGGCGGGAAATCGCCTCCGTCAAAAAAGATTTCAAACTGGTGAAGGAGGACGACCCGCGCAATTTTTCCGTGACCGGTACGGTTTCTCTCACCGAAGCGGTGGACCTCTCCGCGGTGGAAGAAGCAGTCGCGCTGCGCAAGAACGGCGGCAAGCTCCGCCTCACCTGGAGCGCGGACGCCGGCGGCAAAGCCTTCCAGTTCGCCAGTGAAGCAGTTCTGCGCGGCAAGGAAGAAACGAATTTCATCTTGAAAATCGATAAAAGCCCCCTGGAAATTTCCCGGGATTACGAGGAGAGCTTCTCCTTCCCGGCTCTCAGCGATTTGAAAATCGCTTCCGTCTCCACCCGGGAAGAGGGGGACGCCCCGGGAATCTCCATCGAATTTTCCGATGAGCTGGATACCCGGCAGGACCTCACCGGCTTGATCTCCGTGGCCGATCACCCGGAAGTGAAGCTGAAAGCGCTGGGCAAAAGAGTTTTTTTGAGCGGGAATTTCCAATACGGGCAGCAATACACCCTGAAGGTAAGCCGCGGCGTTCGCAGCCGCTGGGGAACCACCCTCACGGAGCCGTTGGAGCGCACGGTGGAATTCTCCGAGCTGAAGCCGCAGATGAAATTCGCCAGCGACGGGGTGTTCCTCCCCGGCGCCAACCAGCGCGCCCTGCGCTTCCTTGCCGTAAACGTTCGCAAGGTGCGGGTGGTGGTCAAAAAAGTGTTCGAAAACAACCTGGCCTACTTCATGCAGGGCGAACAATTGAGCAGCTCCAAAACCCGCAACGACGAATTCGGCGATTACAACTTAGAGCGGGTGGGGGTGGCGGTTTATGACGACACCCTGGAATTAGGCGAGGAACGCAATCTCTGGAAGCAGCACGAGCTGGACCTCTCCCAATTGATCGGGGCCAGCGACCGGGGATTGTACGTCATCGAAATTACCTTCCGGCGCAAAGACATGCTCTACGGCGACATCTCCGCAACGGATGAGGACGAACCGCGCTATTATTACGGCGATGATTATTATTCCAACCCCTATTCCTATGGGTACCTGTATGCGCGGGGGCGGATTTATAAAGCGGTGATCGTCAGCGACATCGGTTTGACCTACAAACGCGCTCACCAGCGCCATATCGTGTACGCCACCCACCTGGCCGACGCCCGCCCGCTCAGCGGGGTGAAAATCACCCTGAAAACCTATCAAAACCAGGAAATCGCCAGCGCCGCCACGGATGCCGACGGCTACGCGGATTTCCGGAACATCGAAGCGCAGGTGTTCCTGGTGGAAGCGGAAAAAGACGGCCAGCGCAGCGTGATCAAGAGCAACGAAATGGGCTGGAACCTCTCCACCTTCGATACCGGCGGCGAGGAAGGCCTTCCCGGTGGCGCCCGCGCTTTCATTTACACCGAGCGGGGAGTGTACCGCCCCGGCGACGAGGTGAACATTTCCGTGATTGCCCGCAACGAGCAAAATACCTTCCCGGACAATCACCCCATTACCCTGCGGATTTTCAACCCCCGCAATCAGAAAGCCTACGAGCGCATCAACAAAGACGGCAAGGAAGGGTTCTACAATTTCAATTTCCAGAGCGCTTTGGGCGACCCGACCGGCAACTGGCGGGTGGAGGCGCTGGTGGGCAGCCAGACGTTTCATCACACCCTTAAAATCGAAACCGTAGCGCCTTTTCGCTTGAAAGTGAAGTTGGAGCCGGAAAAACCCGCCCTCACCCACGAAGATAAAACTCTGAACCTGCTGCTGAGCAGCACCTACCTGTTCGGCAACCCCGCCGCGGGGCTGAACGCCGAAGTGGATGTGACGCTCAAAGTCGTGAATAAATCTTTCCGCAAATTTGGGGGGTATAACTTTTCCAGCCAGGCCGTGGATTTCAAACCCATCGAGCAGACCATTTTCAAAGGAGTGCTGGATGCAGAGGGAAAAGCGCGGATCAGCTGGCCCCTGCCGGCCTTTGCTGCCGCCCCTTCCGCCCTGTCTGCGGACCTGCGCGCCCGGGTATTCGAGAAAGGAGGGCGCCCCAACTCGAGCGCCCTCACCATTCCCATCGATCCCTATCCCGCCTACGTGGGCTTGAAGGTCGCGGAATCCGATTACGGATACCTCACCGTGGGAGCGATCTCGAAAGTGTCCTTTATTGCGGTGAATCCCGCGGGAGAACCGGTCGCCGGAAGAGCATTGACTTACCGCATCTATAAGGGGCAATATTACTGGTGGTGGGAATATGAAGCGCGGAGAGATTTCCGCCTGCGCTTTAAAAGCCACCAAACCACGCAATTGATCCAGGAAGGCGCCCTGGTCTCCAAAGGGGTTCCGGATATCCTGGAATTCGTGCCCGAAGAGCAGGGCACTTACTTCGTGGAAGTGCAGGACGGCGGCAGCGGCCACGCCGCGGGCATGTTCCTGAACGCCTACATGTGGGGAAGCGTGGCCTCAGAGGGAGAAAACGCCGACGTGCTGGCGCTGAAAACCGATAAGGAGAAATATTTCATCGGCGATAAGGCGGTGATCAGCTTTCCCGCACCGGGGAAAGGGTCTATCCTGTTCTCGGTGGAAAAAGGCAGCCAGGTGCTCAGCAGCCAGTGGTATTCTCCGCCGGCCGGGGAAAGAGAGATGAAAATTTCCATTCCCGTCACCGCGGAAATGCTCCCCACCGCCTACGCTGCCGTCTCCATCATCCAGCCGCACGCGCAAACCCTCAACGACCGCCCCCTGCGCATGTACGGGGTGGTACCCCTGAACGTGGAAGATCCTTCCACCCGCCAGGAAATTATTATTGATATGCCCGGGGAACTGCGCAGCAACGAAAAATTCAAAATCAACCTGCGCACCGCCGACCAGCGTCCCACCCAGTTGACCGTCGCGGTGGTGGACGAGGGATTGCTGGATTTGACCGCTTTTGCCACCCCCGATCCCTGGAAGCATTTCTTCAAAAAGCTGCGCCTGGGCGTGTTCACTTTCGACTTATTCAACTACGTGATCGGGGCCAACAAGGGCGACGTATTCCGGGTGTTCTCCATCGGGGGGGACATGCTGGAAACCTACCGGGAATCGCAGGTGGACGACAAAAAGAAGCGCTTCAAACCGGTGTCCATGTTCAAAGGGCCATTGATGACCGACGGGCAGGGGCGGGCGAGCGTGGAATTCGAGATGCCCGAGTACGTCGGTTCGGTGCGGGTGATGGTGATTGCCGCGAAGGGAAATCGCTACGGCCAGGCGGAGAAAACCGCGCCGGTAAAGACCGAGTTGATGGTGCTCTCCGGCCTGCCCCGGGTAATCGGCCCCACCGATCAATTCACGGTGCCGGTAACGGTGTTCGCCATGCAGGAAAATATCGGCGCGGTGGAGGTTTCCCTGGCCCTGGAAGGCCCCCTGACGCTGCAAGATTCCGCGAAGAAACAAATTTCCTTCACTTCCGCCGGGGATAAAGACGTTTTCTTCACCGTGAAGGCCGACGCCGCCATCGGCCCCGCGAAGATCACCGTGCGCGCAAAATCGGCCAAATTCTCCGCCAAAGAAGAGACCGACCTGGAAGTGCGCCCCTCCTCCCCGCGCATTTACAGCGCGGAAGACCAGGTTGTGGAACCGGGCGGGCGGATTACCTTTACCATTCCCGGCCGCGGCATTCCCGGCTCCAACCAGGCGCGCCTCAGCATTCGCCGCCGGCCCAACCTGAACTTTACCCACCGGCTGCTCTGGCTGATCCGCTTCCCCTACGGCTGCATCGAGCAAACCACTTCGGCAGTGTTTCCGCAGCTCTACCTGAAAGATTTCCTGCGCGACGTACCCATTTCCGGCAGGCCCTTGAAAGCGCAAACCCGGGAGCAGGCGGAGCGGGAGATCGACGCCAACATCAACCTCAGCATCTCCCGGCTGCGGCGCTTCCAGCTTCCTTCCGGGGGATTTACTTATTGGCCGGGGAACACCGAGGTTACGGAGTGGGGCACTAACTATGCCGGGCATTTTCTAATCGAAGCCAAAAAATTGGGCTACAACGTGCCGGAGGACCTCTATGAGAACTGGCTGAAATTCCAGGAGCGCCAGGCCATGAGCGCCCAGGAGCAGCCCCGCGCGCCCAAACGCGCCGCCACGGATTTGGAAGCCCGACAGGCCCGGCTTTTCCGGCAATACCTGCTTACCAAGGGCTACCGGCTCTACCTGCTGGCGCTGGCCGGTAAGCCCTCCCTGGGGGCGATGAATTTCCTGAAAGAGAACCATCTCAACAACATGAACGACCCCGAAAAATGGCTCCTCGCCAGCGCCTACTACCTGGCCGGGGTGAAGAACACCGCGGAGCAGATCGCCAAATCCGCCGGGAAAAGCGTGGAAAGCTACTCCGAATTCGGCGGCACCTACGGTTCCGGCCTGCGCGACCGGGCGATGATCCTGGAGATGCTGACCGAAACCGGGCGCTGGGCGGAAGCGGACCAGATCGCCGATGAATTATCCGCAGTTTTATCGAAGCAAGAGTGGCATTCCACCCAAACCAGCGGGTACATGCTGATGGCGGTGGGAAAATACCTGCGCGCCCTGGAGGGAAAAAGCGCCAGCAAACCGCGCCTGAAGGGGGTCATCACCCTGCCGGACGGGCAAAAAACACCTTTTGACACCGCCGAGATCGGTTTTGAAACGGAATTGCTCAACGGGTTCGGGCGGGAGGTGGCGGTGGAACTGGATAAAGGCTACACCGGGCAGCGCGCCTTCGCTACCCTTTCCTGGAACGGGGTTCCCCTGCTCGGCGACGTTCAGGATGAATCGAAAAACCTTACCCTGAAGGTAGAGTGGCTGGATGACGACGGCATGATCATCGATCCCGCGGAAATAACCCAGGGCAAAACTTTTTGGGGACGTTTTACGGTGGGCAACCCCAGCAGCGCTTATCACCTGATCGAAGAAGTGGCGCTGGTGCAGGTGCTGCCCGCGGGATGGGAGATCGAGAACATCCGCCTCACCGGGGAAGCCCGCCCGGGCTGGATGTCGCGCTGGTCGCTCAACCGGGAAGAGTAC
>WYBG01000283.1 GCA_011526015.1 Deltaproteobacteria bacterium
CTATCAGCAGATCGGCAAATTCATAGACGATGTCTATGCCAAAAAACGCATACACTCTTCCATCGGTTATTTGACGCCGGTGGAATTTGAAGAACAGTGGATTAATGAAAACCAGAATGGTATATTCTCAACTAAGAATGGCTAAATTTGTGTCCAAATTTAGCCGACCACTACACTGTCGTATTCCCGAGCGGAGAGGGTTTTCCGGGTGAAAGCAAAATAGTCGCAACGAAAAGGTTGAATTTATTCGCAACTGGAGAGATCTAATGGCGCAGAATCAAAATCGCTCTGGAAAGCCTCTCCGGCATTCTGTTTCAGGAAAGCCGGAAAAACCTGGCCTCGGGCCAGGCCGTTCCTCCAAAAAGAGAAAACCACCCGATCCTCTTCCGGCAAAGAACTATCAACCGGGAGCTTTCGGAAATGCCGGGAAGAAAGCCCGCCGGCTCCCGCAGGAAGAGAGCGAATTAATGGAAGATCTGTTCCGAATCCTGGTGGAAACTATTGACGCCGCGGTATTCGTTTTATATGGAAGCCGCATTATTTACCTGAATCCTGCCGCGCTCGCGCAAACCGGCTATGGCAGGGAAGAATTGCTCTCCCGGCCGTTCTGGGAAATCGTACACCCCGATCATCAAAAAATGGTAAAAAAACTCGGCCTGGAGTACCAGGATGGGAAGGCGCTTCCCTTCCGGGAGGAAATCAGGCTAATCACTCAATCCGGGGAAACGCGCTGGATGGAGTATAGAGGCGGGGTGTTCGAATTCCGCGGAAAACCGGTTCCCCTGGTCACCGTCTTCGATATTACGGAGCAGAAACGAGCGGAAACATTCCTGCGAGAGGCGGAGGAGCGTTACCGGGATTTGTATGAGAACGTCCCCTCCATGTATTTCACGGTCGATCCCCGGGGCATCGTAATTTCCGTCAACGAATACGGGGCCAGCCAGCTTGGCTACACGGTGCAAGAGTTGAAGAACCAATCGGTGCTGAAAGTATTCCGCCCGGAAGATCATGCTGCGGTATTGAAACAGTTAGACGTGTGTGAACGCTCCCCGGGAGAAGTTCACCAGTGGGAGCTTCAAAAAATTCGCCAAGATGGCAGCCTGCTCTGGGTGGAAGAGTTTGCCCGCCTAGTGGAAGACCGGCAGGGGAATCCCACCATCCTGATCGTCTGCCAGGACATCACTCCCCGGAAAAAAATGGAGGATGCCCTCAGAGAAGCCGGGGAGCTTCTGGAGCAGCGGGTGCGCCAGCGCACCGAACAGCTCGAAAAAGCCAATGCGGATTTGCAGCGGGAAATCCGGGAGCGCCGGAAAGCGGAAATTGCCCTCCAGGAAAGCGAGGAACGTTTAAGAACTTTGATGGAGAAAATCCCCAACGGGATTTCCGTGATCAGCGCTAAAGGAAAAATCCTCTATTTCAATCCGGCGTTTTCTAAAATGTTCGGCTATTCCAGCGAAGAAATGCGCGACAGACATCCCTATAATTTTATGCACCCGGATGATTCTCATCGGGCGGCCGAGCGGATACAGGCGCTATTGAAGGGGGAGCCGGAATCCCCATCGGAATACCGGATTCTGCACAAGAACGGGGGCATCATCCCGGTAGAGGTTTATTCTCGCCTGATTCAATACAAAGAGAACCCCGCAGTGCTCTCGGTAGTTATCGACATAACCGAACGCAAGCAGGCGGAAGAAGCCTTGAAACTGAGCGAAGAGCGTTACCGAACCTTGGTAGAGCAGGCTGCCGAAGGTATCCTTGTGGCGAACGAGGCCGGTTGGCACATCGACGTGAATACCAGCGGCTGCAAAATGTTGGGATATTCCCGGGAAGAAATTCTGAAGCTCCACGTCACGGATTTGTACCTGCCGGAGGACCTGGCCAAATATCCCCCCGGAATAGAGGAATTGCGCAAGGGCGCAATCCTGCGCGTCGAAAGAAAGCTGAAATGCAAAGACGGTTCCGCCCTGCTCGTGGAAGCCAGCGCCAAAATGCTCCCGGACGGGCGAATCCAGGCGATCATCCGGGATATTGCCGAACGAAAAGTAGCCGAGGAAGCCCTGAAGAAGGAGCGCGACCGGGCGCAGCGATACTTAGACGTGGCCGGGGCGATTTTCGTACTGATTGGCCGCGACGAAAAGGTGCAGCTCATCAATAAAAAAGGATGCGAAATTTTAGGATATGAGGAAAAGAGAATACTGCGCCGCAATTGGTTCGACCATTTCCTGCCGGAAACCATACGGGAGCCGATTCGGAACAATTTCCGGCTGCTGCTCAGCGGGAGTATCGACAATTTTGAATATTTCGAAAACCCGGTGAAAACCCGTAGCGGCGAGGAGCGGATCATCGCCTGGCACAATATCTTGTTAACCGATGAGAACGGGGATATCCTGGGAACGTTAAGCTCCGGGGAGGATATTACCGAGCGTAAAAAAGCCGAAGGAGCATTACGGGAGAGCGAGCAACGCTATGCCCTGGCAGTAGAGGCCGGGAAGGTGGGCATCTGGAATTGGGATTTGGCGAGCGACGAAATTTACCTCGCGCCTAATTTGCAAGCGATGTTAGGATACCTGCCGGGGGAGATCGGTTCCCGCAGCGAAGAATGGGCTCGCCTGATTCACCCGGAAGACCGCCGGAGAGTCAGGGTTGCCTTAAACCGGCTTTTGAAAGGAAAGAGTGAAGTTTACGAATCCGAGCACCGTAAAATCCACAAAGACGGCAGCATTCGCTGGTTTTACGGGCGCGGGAACGCCTTGCGCGACGAGAACGGGAAAGTGGTCTGGATTATCGGAACGGCGACGGACATTACCGAGCGCAAACAGGTGGAAGTGGAGCTGAAAAAGCATCGCGACCGCCTGGAAGAAATGGTGCAGGAGCGCACCGCCCGCTTGCAGGAGATCAATCGCGAGTTGCGCCGGGAAATTCAAAGCCGCAAACGCACCGAAGCAGCGCTCAACAAAACCGGTGAAGAGCTGCGCCGGCTCTCCGCCCACCAGGAATCGGCCCGGGAGGAAGAGCGGGCGCGGATTGCCCGGGAAATCCATGATGAACTGGGTCAGTTACTGTCAATCTTACAAATGAATTTAGCCTGGATGGAAATGAACCTGGGCCGCGAACCGGAAACGCTGCTCTCCAAGATTCATTCCACCTCGGATCTGATCGGAAATACTATTAAAGCGGTGCAGCGAATTTCCCAGGAACTTCGCCCCAGCGTATTGGACCACCTGGGGTTTTTAGCAGCGTTGAGCTGGCATACCAAGGAATTCCAGGCCCAGACCGGAATCCGCTGCCGGCTCGATATCAGGGCAAAGGAGATTCATTTGCCGGGCGACCAGTCCCTGGCGCTCTTCCGGGTTTTCCAGGAAGCGCTGACCAATGTTCTGCGACACGCCCAGGCCAGCGAGGTCAGCATTGTGGTGGAAGAAAAAGGCAAAAACTTACGATTGAGCGTCTCGGATAACGGGATTGGCATCCGCAAAGAGCCGCTGAATGATCTCAATTCCCTGGGATTGATCGGCATTCGGGAACGAATCCACGGGCTGAACGGTACGGTGAGGATCACGGGAAGCCCCTCTAAAGGCACGCGGTTGACTGTAAGCGTTCCCCTAAAATAGGAAGGAATGGATATGAAGCTGCTGGTGGTGGATGATCACCCGATTTTCCGGGAGGGGTTGAAACAGATTCTTCTCACGGACGATTGCATCAGTTCCGTTGACGAAGCCGAAGACGGCCCGCAAGCGATTCAGTTGTCCCGCAAAGGCAGGTATGACCTTATTATTCTGGATATTTCCCTGCCCGGCAGGAGCGGATTGGAGGTGCTGGAAGATTTAAAAAAGGAAAAGCCGGAGGTGCCGGTGCTCATTCTGAGCATGTACTCGGAGGAGGAATTTGCGGTGCAGGCCATTCGGGGCGGCGCTTCCGGGTATTTGAACAAAAATGGAGCGACCCGGGAGTTATTGGCGGCCATTCGGCAGATTTTTACCGAGGGTCTGTATATCAATCCCGCGGTGGCGGAGCAACTTACCGTGGAATTGCGCGGCAAAGGCAAAAAGGGGCTTCATGAGTCGCTTTCCCCGCGAGAGCGCCAGATTATGATAATGATCGCCCGGGGGAAAACCATTTCCGAAATAGCGGATCAACTCTCCCTCAGCGTCAGCGCGGTGAGCACTTATCGCACCCGTATTTTGAAAAAACTGAACCTGAAGCGCAATACGGATATTATCCTCTACGCCATCCGGCACAAACTGGTGGAATAATGTTCTTTAGCGGGTTGGAAAGAAATAGCGTGGCAGCTTCCGCTTATGGTTTGGGCAGGGCTGTTGCATTCTATGGATTCAGAGGCATTTTCCCCCTCGAGTTATTCCCGCGAAAGCGGGAATCCAGAAAAGTGGCTTGAAATATGGATTCCCACTCCCCGTATTCACGGGGACAAGCTTCGTGGGAATGACAGACGAAAGGATAAGCTGCCAAAAATTTCCGAATTTTTCATAGAACTATAATGTTACAATTTTTCCAACCCCCTTACCGCTTCGTGAAACGGGATTTGATGATGAG
Source organism: Deltaproteobacteria bacterium (assembly GCA_011526015.1). Lineage (GTDB taxonomy): Bacteria > Calditrichota > Calditrichia > RBG-13-44-9 > J075 > JABWBP01. The sequence continues at coordinate 4,552 of WYBG01000283.1, forward strand.
CAGAAAGCATGCCTTAGGGCTGGATTTCGGCACCAATTCGGTTCGCGCATTGATTCTTGATCTTCTTTCCGGGGAGGAGATCGCCTCGGAGACCGCCGCGTATCCCTCCGGAACACACGGTATTTTGCTGGATGAGAGAGAACCCCACCTGGCCCGGCAGCACCCGGGCGATTACCCGCTCAGCATGGAAAGGGCGCTCAAGAAGACCCTGGCGGCGGCCCGGAAACGGGGCCTCGCCGGCAAAGATATTTGCGGCATCGGGATCGACGCGACCGGCTCCACCCCCCTGCCGGTGGACCGGCGCGCGGTTCCCCTGGGAGTGCAGGAGCGCTTCCGGAAGAACCTGAACGCCCAGGCGTGGTTGTGGAAAGACCACACCGCGGCAGCGGAAGCGCGGCAAATCAGCGAGTTAGCGGCGGAGATGCGCCCCCAATACCTAACAAAATGCGGCGGGGCCTACTCTTCGGAATGGTTTTTCTCCAAAATTTTCCACTGCCGGCGGGTGGAGCGGGAAGTTTTCGACGCCGCGTACTCCTGGATGGAGCTTTCCGATTACATCCCCGCACTGCTGGCCGGCGTCCGGGATGTTTCACAAGCGAAGCGCAACGTCTGCGCCGCCGGGCACAAGGCAATGTACAACGAAGAGTGGGGCGGGCTGCCGGATCGGGAATTTCTCTCCCGCCTGGCCCCGGAGATGGGGGAACTGCGCAGCCGCCTGTATGAAAAAGCGCTCGCTTCCGATCAACTTGCCGGGTATTTGAGCGAGGAATGGGCGGCCAAATTGGATTTGCCCGCGGGAACGCCCATTGCGGTGGGGGCGATCGACGCCCACTCAGGCGCGGTTGGCTCCGGGGTGGGCAGGGGGATTTTAGTGAAAATTTTGGGCACTTCCACCTGCGACATCATGGTATTCCCCGCGGGAGAGGCGCTAAATGACGTTCCCGGCGTCGCCGGCATTGTAAACGGCTCGGTGCTGCCGGGTTACATCGGTATCGAGGCGGGGCAGTCCGCGGTGGGGGATATTTTCAACTGGTTCGTCAGCCGGGCGGCGAACCGGGGAGAAGCATATCACGCTGAATTGACCGAAAAAGCCCGGCGCTTGAAGGCGGGGCAGAGCGGCCTGCTGGCGCTGGACTGGAACAACGGCAATCGCAACATTCTCACCGATCCCGACCTTACCGGCCTGCTGGTCGGGCAAACCCTCCTGACCACGGATTACGAGATTTACCGCGCGCTGATCGAGGCCACCGCCTTCGGGGCGCTGCGCATCATCGAGCGCCTGGAGGAATACGGGATTCTCATCGAAAAAGTAATCAACTGCGGGGGAATTGCGGAGAAGAACGACCTGGTAATGCAAATCTACGCCGACGTGCTCAACCGCCCAATGGAAATTGCCCAAAGCGCCCAGACCGTGGCCCTCGGCGCGGCGATCATGGGCGGGTACGCGGCGCTGAAGGGGCAGGAGGGATTCCGGCGCATCGAAGAGGTGCTGGCGCGGGTCTGCCGGGTCAAAGAAACAGTGTTTCATCCCGATAAAAACGCAAGCCAAACCTACCGGCAGCTTTACGGGATTTACAAAAAGTTGCACGACGCTTTCGGGGTGAAAACCAGCCGGGAGGATTTATACCCGGTGATGAAGGAATTGCTGGCGATCAAACGAAATAGCTCTGCTAACGGTTGAGATCATCAAGAACTTTGGGCCTCCGAGGAAAGAAGCTTTTGAGTTTTTTCAATTTCTCTCTCCATTTTCATATCCTGGAATAATTCTAAAGCTTCGTGGAGTTTTTCCTGCGCTTGTTCCTGAGTACCCACTTTTTGGTAATAAATAGCCAGTTCGCGCAAAGTTTTAGCGACCTTGACCGGGCGGTTAAATGATTCATAAGTTGCAAGAGCCTGCTTGAAGAGGTTTTCGGCAACGTTCTGATCTCCGTGATCACGCTCGACTTTTGCCATTTCGACGATAGCATCTGCAAGATCTATTGATCGTCCTATTCTGGAATATAGTTTCTGAGCTTTTATAAAATTATCCCTTGCTAATTTTATCTGGTTATCGCCACCGTATGCTTCTATCAAAAGTTCATAACAATAAACTTTCCCCCAAGCTATATCATGCTCCTTGGCTAGAGCCAGAGCTTGTAAGGCAACCGTGGTGGCCTGAGTAAAATTAAACATGGCTATCAGCGTGCGCGCCTCGGCTCGCAAGGTGCCAATAGTCCCTTCTATAGATTCCATTTCTTCATATATCTTTTGGCTCTCTTTCAAAACAGATAATGATTCCGGATATTTTCCCCATTCGCGATAAGTGATTCCCAATCCTAACTGCACATCCGCCATGTTGCTGCTATCTTGCAAGATTTCAAAGCGGGTGTAGGCTTCCTGGTAATGTTTCACCGCCTCTTCATACTTGCCCCAGTTGCGATAAGTGATGCCCAGAGATTTCCAAAGATTTGCCACACTCTTTTTGTCCTCCAACTGCTCATAAGCCTGCCGGCTGCGGGTCAAGTAATCCGCCGACTCCACATATTTGCCCCAGTTGCGGTAAGTGATGCCCAATCCTAACTGCACATCCGCCATGTTGCTGCTATCTTGCAAGATTTCAAAGCGGGTGTAGGCTTCCTGGTAATGTTTCACCGCCTCTTCATACTTGCCCCAGTTACGATAAGTGATACCCAGAAGGTTCCACAAGCTCGCCACATTTTTTTTGTCATCCAACTGCTCATAAGTCTGCCGGCTGCGGGTCAGGTAATCCACCGACTCCACATATTTACCCCAGTTGCGGTAAGTGATGCCCAGATGGTTCCACAAGCTCGCCACGTTCTTTTTGTCCTCCAACTGCTCATAAGCCTGTCGGCTGCGGGTCAAATAATCTACCGACTCCACATATTTGCCCCAGTCGCGATAAATAACCCCCAACCACCACTGCATATTTGCCATGTTGTCTCTATCCTGCAAAGCTTCAAAGCGGGTGTAGGCTTCCTGGTAATGTTTCACCGCCTTTTCATACTTGCCCCAATTGCGATAGGTGATGCCCAGATGGTTCCACAAGCTCGCCACGTTCTTTTTATCCTCCAACTGCTCATAAGCCTGCCGGCTACGGGTCAAGTAATCCACCGACTCCTCATATTTTCCCCAGTTGCGGTAAATGATTCCCAATCCCCACTGCACATCCGCCATGTTGTTGCTATCCTGCAAGGCTTCAAAGCGGGTGTATGCTTCTTGGTAATGCCGCACCGCTTCTTCATACTTGCCCCAGTTGCGATAAGTGATACCCAGAAGGTTCCACAATCTCGCTACGTTCTTTTTATCCTCCAACTGCTCATAAGCCTGCCGGCTGCGGGTCAAGTAATCTACCGACTCCTCATATTTTCCCCAGTTGCGATAAGTGATTCCCAATCCTAACTGCACATTCGCCATGTTGCTGCTATCCTGCAAGGCTTCAAAACTGGTATAGGCTTCCTGGCAATATTCCACTGCTTCTGAATAATGACCCCAACTCTGATAGATTTTACCTATTTCTCTTAATATTGATGCACAAAAGAATTCTTTCTTCAAACGGGTGAATATAGAAAGCGCAGCTTCAGCTTTTCCTTTTGCATCTGAGTAATCGCCCAGTCTATGATAGCAGAGTGCGATATTCATAAAAGTCGAAGCCTCTTTTTCTTCCGCTTGCAATTGTTGAAAATAGCTTAATGCTCGTTCATAATAATGGATTGCATCTTCGTATTCGTGAAGTTGAGAGGAAACGCAGATATCACCCAGGGTGTCGTAAGCCAATTGTTGAAAGTATAGATTTTCCTCTTTTGCGGGTAATAAGTTTTGGAGATGGGATTTGGCCTTGGTGTATTCGTTTTTAGCATAAGCTTGTAAAGCAAGTCTAAGATTCTCTGTGGTTTCAAGATAAACAGCCAATGGTTTATCAAGTACATCAATTAATTGGAGAACAAAACTAACTTCTCTATTCCATAAAGCCTCTGCCATCTCCTGATAGAATATGTCTATGCCCGTTTTTTCATCGGCCTGAAGTTTGTGGAAAACAACTTTTAACGTCAATTCCTTCCAGGTCTCGTTTTCATAAGGTTCATCAGCAGGCTTAATCTCCGATTTCTTGCTCATAAAGTATTGGCACGCATTCTCATGCAATTGTTTGAAGCGTTCAAGTTCAGAATCTTTAATCTTACATAGAATAAAATAACGTACAGTCTCATGGACTAAGTATTGATTCTCCGGGCGGCGGATGAAAGAATACCGTTCCAGGCGCTGTAATTGTTCGGTTGATAATTCCTGTTGCAGAAGCGCTTGCAGTGATTCCAAATTAAAGTCTCCCAATACTGCTGCGGCTTGAATCATATATAATTCTTCAGGAGGAACAAGGCTGAGAAAACGGTCTGCCATCTCTTCGATGATGCGCCTGCGTTCCACGGTAGATTCAGCACTCATTGGCATGTTATGGAACAGGGGAATAGCAGTTTGCTCATTGTTAATTTGTTCGATGGCGTTCACTGCTAACCCGACCGCCAGGGGAACACCGCGGGTGAAGTCAAATACTGTTTGTATTAGTGCTTCATTCTTAATGCTCTTTTTTTTGAGAAAACCAGCGGTTTCATCGAGATCGAATTCATGCAATTCAAAAAAACGGAGGTTCTCCCGCCAGGAGATATTACAGCCATCATAAATACTGTTCCTGCCCGAGAAAACAAAAATTACCGATTGGGGGAAGTCCTCCAACAGTCGTTCTCTCAAAACGATGTCTAAATCCATGACCTCTTCGTAAGTGTCAAGCAGAAGTACGAATGGGCCATTCTTTATGTACCTTTTGATACCCTCGCTAAATTTTTTGGCCAATAATTCTTCGTGACTAAAATAAAAATCCACGTCTTGAGACTTCCCAAAAACTCTCACTAATAAATTACGTGTTAGTCCCACTCCACCGACCATAGCGGTTTTGACCACGCGTTCGAGAGGTTCTCTCCCAACAATCCCTGTTATTGCCCGTCCTCCTGGCAATTCTTCTCCCAGCCCAACCGCTGCTTTGGCGCCAATTTCGGAAAACTGGTCAATTAAATCCGAAGCACGTGACTTCTTCTCATCGAATTCCTTTAACTTCTGTTCCAGGTTAAGAAGCCGGGCATATTCCCTGTCGAACTCCGCAAAAGGATCAGCGCCAAATATTTTTTTGGTCTTGTTTTCCGGAAAACGCCGGCGCAAAAGATGCACAAAATCCACAAGGGAAGAGACCGATGGTTCTTCGTGGCGCGACATATCAAGGTAAATACACTGAATATTCTTATTTTTGCAGATGCGCTCAAACTCCCAACAGAGCCAGGTTTTGCCGATGCCACCCTCGCCAGAAATCGCAAGAAAGGTTTTTTCCTCTTGGTATGGAGGGTTAAAGTTGTGTTCAACGGCTTTCAGCGCCCGTTCAAAAGCCTTAACCTGTTCTTCACGCCCGGTAAAGAAATGTGCACCTTTAGCGCGCATGCGTTCGCGGTGGGAAATATGCTCTGCCATTCTACTGCCTTTCAATTTTAAAAATCCAGAGTAAGGCGATGCCGAAAAATAACTTGACGATTTTGCATTATATTTGTACCTGTAATTCTATTATTTTTCGGCAGATCCTAAATGTTGTTTAATCTTTATTGAAACTAAATTTAGAAAGGCAGGCCAGTAAAATCAAGGCAACATACTGGAGGCCAGCCCTGAAGAATACCTGTGAAACATTTGCCATATAAGTGTTTCACGCAGGTATGAAAAAAATTTTTTCGCGTTATTTTAGCCTTTTTTCTTGATATAAGCGGCTTCTGGCCAAAAGGTATTCGTCAGGGCTGACTGGAGGCACTATCCAGGCAGTTAAGTTCTCTTAATCTGTATGCAAATGGATTTATTTTGCGATCTAACGCAGTAAAATCATTTTCCTCACCGCGTTGAATTGATCGGCAGACAAACGGTAGAAATAGATTCCGCTGCCGACCGGCTCTCCGGAATCGTCGCGGCCGTTCCAGTGTATCGAATAAATTCCCGCAGGCCGGCTCTCCTCTATCAGAGTGCGTACTTTTTGCCCTAAAATATTGTACACCGTCAACCGCAGCCGGGCGGCAACCGGCAGTTGGTAGCGGATTTCCGTAACCGGGTTAAAGGGATTGGGATAATTCTGGAACAATTCAAACGTTGTCGGCAGGGAGTTGCCGGTTCCATCCACCCCGGTAGAAGGTATATTGAACCACTGGGAGACGGTCAGGTCGTAAGTCGCCGAAGCGTGGTTCCCCGCCCAGTACGCCACGTTAAAATCGCAAATATCCCAGAAACGATAGCCCACGCTGTCGCCTTTGGCTACCCGCACGAACAGCACCGAATTGGTTCCCACCACCTGGGGCGCGGGGGAGTGAATGCTGGAAAAGGGATTGGCCACAGCCATGCCGCCCTGGTAGAGGGTGTCGGTAACGTGGGGAAAGGTATAATAGCCCTGGGAATCGGTTATCCCGCGGAATTTGGGAGCAGCGGGAATAACGTTATCCTGCTGGTGATAAATCCAGATCTCCGCGTCGCGCAGCGCGGTTCCGTCGGGCCGTTTGACCCGGAAAGTGTTGTCCGCGGGGATGTCGGCCAGGTAATCGCCGTAGTAACCGCGCCGCTTGCTCAAATTTCGCATCAATCCCCCGGCGGAATGGTCGGAAAAGCCGTTCTGAAAGTTGCTGTGCATCAGGTAGTTGCTGCGGCTGCAATAGTAGAGCACGTCCCAGGCGATGGGAGTGAGCGGGGGCGTTTGCCCGGTGCGCGGCTCGATCACCTGGAA
>WYBG01000284.1 GCA_011526015.1 Deltaproteobacteria bacterium
CATCTTCGTGCATTTTGTGAAGGCCGCGCTGGATATGGAGGGGCGAAGCATTCCCGAAAAAGGCGGAGAGTGTTTTAAAAAAATGTAGTCGGAATGCTTCGCCCATACACAGGAGAGGCAAACCATTGCGGGCACGATTTTTCCATAAAACCGTCAACTTTTTACGGGAATGCTTCGCCCATACACAGGAGAGGCAAACCATTGCGGGCACGATTTTTCCATAAAACCGTCAACTTTTTACAGGAATGCTTCGCCCATACACAGGAGAGGCAAACCATTCCGGGTACGATTCTTCCATAAAACCGTCAATCGTTTACAGGAATGCTTCGCCCATACACATGAAAACCATTTGCATCAATGATCGAATTTCGGTGGGTGCCGGGCAGCCGCTCGCCCTCATTGCCGGCCCCTGCGTGATCGAAAATGAACAAATGATTCTGCACACCGCGGAATCCATCGCCAAAACCGTGCGCGACCTCCCGGTGCAGTTCATCTTCAAAGCATCCTACAAAAAAGCCAACCGGTCTTCCTTGAAGGGCTTCACCGGAATAGATTTTGCGCAGGCGTTGGGCATATTGGAAAAAGTGCGCCGGGAATTCAACCTGCCGGTGCTAACTGACATCCACAACGAGTTGGAAGCGCCGGTGGTCGCGGAAGTGGCGGAGGTGCTGCAAATTCCCGCGTTTTTGTGCCGCCAGACCGATCTGCTGCTGGCCGCCGGGCGCACCGGCAGGGCGGTGAATATCAAAAAGGGGCAGTTTCTCGCGCCGGAGGACATGCAAAACGCGGCAGAAAAAGTGGCCGGAACCGGCAACACCCGCATTCTGCTGACCGAGCGGGGCACCACTTTCGGATACCGGAATTTGGTGGTGGACATGCGCGGGCTGGTGATCATGGCCCGCAGCGGCTACCCGGTGGTGTACGACGCCACCCACAGCGTGCAGATTCCCGGCGGGGAAGGCAGCGCCAGCGGCGGCCAGCCGGAGTTCATCCTGCCCCTGGCGCTGGCGGCGCTGGCTACCGGGGCGGTGAGCGCCCTGTTCATGGAAGTGCACCCCGACCCGCCCAACGCCCTCAGCGACGCCCGCTCGCAGCTGGCGCTGGAAAAATTTCCCGGGGCGATCCGGCAGTTGGTGGAGGTGTATGGCGTGATGCAGAAAATGGAAAGATAGTTCGATCCTTTAAATCCGGATTCTTTAGCCCATGAAATCACTGACATTTCAAGGAGTCAAATATCACAACTAAAACCATTAAGGCTGTCTGATAATGATGAAAAAACACTTCTATCTATACTTTCTGTTAATGCTCGCCATTACCCTCAACCTCTACGGGCAGGGAGAATGGACCCTCCTGAACAAACCGACCACCAAGGATTTAATCGATCTGCATTTTCTTGACAACCAGCAGGGGTGGGCGGCCGGGGAGCAGGGCATTATTCTCAAAACTCTCGACGGGGGAGATACCTGGGCGGAACAGAATTCCAATATTGATGACAGCATTATCGATATTTTTATGCTGAATGAGAACTTTGGCTGGGCTTTGGCCAATTTCTACCCGGCAGAGAATGATACCACTTACGGAACCATTATGCTAAAGACCAGCAACGGCGGGGATACCTGGGAGCAGGAAGTGTTTCCGGAAGAATTTCTCTACACGGTAGTGTTTTTCGATTCCCTGAAAGGCTGGCTGGGCGGGGATTTCGGAACGATCCTGGGAACCACTGACGGCGGAAGCACCTGGCTCCAGGCAATCATTGATCCGGGGCCGGGAGCACAATATCCCATTCAAAATTTCAAATTTTTTTCCCCCCAATACGGCTTTGCCATGGGCGGGAAGTTTGATATTTGGGGGGTAATATGGAAGACTACCAATGGCGGCCAGCGCTGGACTCCCAAAGTGGTAGGCCCGGAACCTTACTTTGACATGCATTTCAAGGATTCCCTGAACGTGATTGCTATCGGCGGCGATTTTGATTTAGGCTCCCGGAGGGCTCAAACCACCGACGGCGGCGACACCTGGGCGTATGTTTACCTGGCCATCTTTGGCCAGGCGCGGGCGCTCTCTTTCCGCACCGAGACGGAAGCCTGGGCGCCCCTGGGGTTTACCGGCACTTATATGTATTCTCTTGACGGGGGGGTAACCTGGACCGACCTCTATACCCCGGACAGCTCCGCCATTTATGACCTGGTGTTTACCGATTCCTTAACCGGTTTTGCAGTGGGGGCCTACGGCACGGTTTTAAAATACACCTCACCGCTGGTGACACTCTCGCCCGAACCGGTTCTTGTGTCGGCGACAACGATTCTTTATAAGAATTATCCCAACCCCTTCAATCCCTCCACCACTATCAGATTTCGGATTGGGGATTTCCCCGGGGGGGCAGGTGGATTTGTCAGTCTGGAAGTTTTCGATATTACCGGTAGGAAGGTGGTTACCCTTGTGAGCGGAAATAGACCGCCCGGCGAGTATGAAGTGCAATGGAACGGGCATAACGAAACCGGGCAGGAAGTAAGCAGCGGTCTGTATATTTACCGCCTGCGGGTATCCCCAACGGGGCAGGCTGTTTCCTCAGCGGAAGCAAGGGGTTTTGAGCAATCGCGGAAGATGTTGCTGATCAGGTGAAAGGGGGGTTGCCTGGTGGACAGTTTATGGTTTATTGATGAACCATTCATTTAAGCTTTTGAGCTTTTAACTGATGTTACGAATTTTACCACACGGTTCGATAAACTCACCATGCAAAAGACACAGAGAATACAGCGTTTTAATCACCTTTTTAGCGTTTTTGCTTCTCAGCGCAGTCTCAGATTCAATAAATACTTGATTTTCTCTGTGACCTCTGTGGCTCTGTGGTTGATTTTTGGTGTCTGCGTAACATCGATTAATAGTAGTTGAGTTTTCATTATAGGAGTCATCCTTGAAAAACCATTTTGACGTTGCAATGACCGATACGGAAGTCGATCTGCTGAAAACCGCCCGCCGGGTAATTACCCTGGAGGCGGAAGCGGTGTACCAGCTTTTGGATGAATTAGATGAACGATTTATCGAGGCCATTAAGATTATTTACAACTGCAAGGGGCGGGTCATCGTTACCGGGCTGGGGAAATCCGGGGCGGTGGGGCGGAAAGTCGCCGCCACCCTGGCCTCTACCGGCACCGCTTCGTATTTTTTGCACGCTTCCGACGGGGTTCACGGGGACATCGGCATCGTGCATAAAGACGACGTGGTGATTTGCTTCTCCAAAAGCGGCAATTCCGACGAGTTATTCAACCTGCTGCCGGTGTTCAAACGCATCGGCGTACCGATCATTTCCATCACCGCCAACCCGGATTCCGCCCTGGCGAATCACAGCACCCTGGTGCTCAATATCGGCGCTAAAGAAGAGGCCTGTCCCCACGACCTGGCCCCCACCACCAGCACTACCGCCATGCTGGCGCTGGGCGACGCCCTGGCCATGGCGCTGCTGGAAAAACGGCGTTTTACCCGGGAGGATTTTGCCTTCCTCCATCCCGCCGGAACCCTGGGCCGCCGCCTGCTGTTGAAAGTGAACGATCTGATGGAAACCGGCGAGCGGGTCGCAACCGTAGCGCTGGAAGCCTCCATGAAGGAAGCGGTGCTGGAAATGGCCTCCAAGCGCGGGATTTGCGTGGTGGTGAGCGAGGACAAAAAAGTGTTAGGAGTGATCACCACCGGGGACTTGAACCGGTTGGTGGAGCGAACCGAACAGTTTTTCCACATTCCGGTAAGAGAGGTGATGAATACCTCGCCCAAAATCATCGAAGAGGGTACCCTCGCCTACACCGGTTATAAAAAAATGGAGGAGTACCGCGTCATTGCCATGCCGGTGGTCAACCCCCAAAAAGAAGTGATCGGGGTCATTCACCTGCATGACATTATGCGGGCAGGGATTGTCTGAGTGCGCAAGTGTTTTGGTGTTCTGGTGTTTGAATGCCCAGGCCCTTGAATGTCGAAAACTTGAGCACTATAACAGATGAACACTAAAACACCCCAACACCATTCTCGAATATGAAGATGAAGCCATTAACCATTTTGATCCTTGCAGGGATCATTTGTTTCGCCTGTAGCGACCACCGGGAGGAGCCTTCCGGGGCCGGCGCGGCGGCGGAAAACCGGGAATTGCCGGACCAGGAAAGCTGGGAGTCCACCATTATTATCACCCGGGAAGGGCGGCGAATGGCGGAAGTATGGGCGGGTTACATCGCGGTTTATAACAAATCCAACCAGACCGTATTAAAAGACAGCGTTCACGTGGATTTCTTCAATCGCGAAGGCCAGCCCACCTCGGTTTTGACTTCCCGGCAAGGGGTTTACTACCAACTGACCCGGAATTTAACCGCCGCGGGCAACGTCGTGGTGGTTTCTAACGACGGGGTTATTCTGGAAACCGAAGAATTGATGTGGGATAATCAAAAACAAAAAGTGGTGAGCGACGTGACGGTCAAGTTCACCACCGCAACCGATACCCTGATCGGCGATTCGTTCATCTCCGACCCCGATCTCTCTAATTATGAGATCCGCAATGCCCGGGGGTATTCCCGGCGGGTGGTGCCGCTGGAGAAGTAGAACTATGCTGGATGCTCGATGCTGGATACTCGATAAACTAACCAACACTTTAATAGCCAAACACTAAAGCACTCATAACACCGAAAAACGATCCCTTCAAAAATGCGCTACCTCTTCATCCTGGCCAGCCTGATCGCTTGCCTCTCCTTTTCGGCAAATTTGCCTGCCCAACCCTCGCGGCTGGAGCTCATCCACGCGGACGTCAACCGGGGACAACTTTCCGAAGACCTGGAAGAGTTGAGAGTGTTAGAGGGGAACGTGCACGCCCGGCAGGATACCGCGGAGATTTTCTGCGACCTGGCCACCTATTATTCCCGGCAGCAAAAACTGGTGCTGGAGGGAAACGTGCGCATTTACCGCGGACCGGAAGTGCTGTTCGCCCAAACCGTAACGTACTATGAAAACCGCAAGCTGGCTATCTCGCAGGGAAACGTTCGCGTTCAGCGCCCCGGCCAGGAAATGCGCTCCCAATACCTGGAATATTATTACGATACCGACCGGGCTTTCGCTAAAACGAATTTATTGTTGATCGATGAAGATTCCCGCGCCCGGGTAAGCGCGGCGGAGGGAGAGTATATTCCCCAGGAAAATCGCAGCCGGGTGGAGAACAACGCACATTTTTGGCAGGTGGACAGCAGCGGAAACGATACCCTGCACATTTACGCCCGGCTGATGGAATACTATTTTGCCCCGGAGCGGAAAGCAGTCGCTCGCGATTCGGTGCGGATTCTTCGCGGGGATTTGACCGCCCGCTGTGATTCTGCGGTATATTGGCTGGATAAGGAGCAGGTTTTTCTGGAGATCGATCCCCGGTCGTGGCAGCAGAACAACGAATTATTCGGCCGCCAGATGGAGCTGGACCTGGCGGGAATGGAGCTGCGCAAAATTACCGTGCGCGGGCAGGCCAACGCGGTTTCGGTGGAGGATTCCACGCTGCAAAAAGTCAATCGCCTGACCGGGCAGGAAATCATCGGGTTTATCGTGAACCGGAAAATAGACCAGTTGTGGGCGATCAACAACGCCCGCAGCCGTTACTATATCAAGGATCAGGAGAGCGAGCAGGGCTTCAACGTCGCCTCGGCGGATACGATCCGGCTCTTTTTTAAGGAAGGGGAGTTGGACCACATCAGCGTGCACGGGGGGGCGCAGGGAATTTTTTACCCGGTAGATTATAAGGGGAGCATCGAAACGGAATATTAAAACTGATGTTACGCATTTTGCCACATGGTTCGATAAACTCACCATGCAAAAGACACAGAGAACACGAAGGTTTTATCAATATTTTCAATCTCTGGTATCGCAAAGTAGTCCGATTCTCACTGAATATTTGATTTTCTCTGTGCCCTTTGTGGCTCTGTGGCTAATTTCTTAAACCTGTGTAACGTCACTTAAAAGAGTGATGGTGTTCAATTGTTTTGGTGTTATCGTGTTTTCGTGTTTTGGTATAGAGGCGTGATCCCACGAAAACACTATAACACTAAGATACCAAAATACTAAAACACTCGAACGCAAAGGTTTGAAAATGCCAGAAACAGCACCCCGGGAGAATCATAATCACTCGATCTTACGCTCGGAAAGCCTGATCAAAATTTACGGCAAGCGGAAGGTGGTGAATGACGTCAGCCTGCAAGTAAAACAGGGCGAGATCGTCGGGCTGTTGGGGCCGAACGGGGCGGGGAAAACCACCTCGTTTTACATCATCACCGGCCTGATCCGGCCCGACGCCGGTAAAATCTTCATCGACGATGACGATATTACCAACCTGGCCATGTATAAACGCGCCCGCCGGGGAGTGGCCTACCTGCCCCAGGAAGCTTCCATTTTCCGCAAATTGACCGTGGAAGAAAACCTGCTGGCAATTATGGAGGTGCTAAAATTCCCCCGGGCGGTGCGCAAGCAGCGTTCCCGGGAATTGATGGAAGAGCTGCGAATCAGCCATATCGCTAAAAATAAAGGGTACAATCTTTCCGGCGGGGAACGGCGGCGAACCGAAATCGCCCGCGCCCTGGTAAACAATCCCCGCTTCATTCTGCTGGATGAACCGTTTGCGGGGGTGGACCCCATCGCGGTGCAGGATATTCAGAGCATCGTGAAAAAGCTAAAAGAAAAGAATATCGGAATCTTGATTACCGACCACAACGTTCACGAGACCCTCTCCATCACCGACCACGCTTATCTTTTGTTCGAGGGGCAGGTGCTCAAGCAGGGCGACAGCGAATTCCTGGCCAACGACCCGGAAGCGCGCAAGCTCTACTTAGGCGAGGACTTTCGCCTGAGCCGGTGAAAAAACAGGAGCAGGGGGCAGGGGGCAGGGGCAGTTGGTAGGCGCAGAAACAGTTCTCCCTCCTGCCCCTATTCCTACCCCCACTCCTGCCACCTGCTCCTGCCCCTGCCACTGCCCCCTGCCCTTACCTTCCGAATCCTTTGCATTTCTGACTCTCAATTAATAAATTTTATCGCCCTGCCGAATATTGATCAGCGGCGGCGTTGGGAGTTGATCGAAACTTAGAAACATATCCGCCGAGACATCATTAAATGGTAGTCCTAAACAGGTAATGCTGCTATGCTCTTCGACCACCCATTTTGTCATTCCCGCGAAAGCGG
>WYBG01000285.1 GCA_011526015.1 Deltaproteobacteria bacterium
TAAATTCCGAAATAGACTTGAAGAATTCTCCCCGCTTCGCTATACTCGACTCGATGGTTGAAAAAAATGATCGGGATACCGGATGGAACCACAAACGGAACTACCACGGCTAATCGGAGAATACGGCGGCAGTGAACCGGGGCCCCGGCTCATTTTCCTGGGCGGGGTGCACGGGAATGAACCGGCGGGGATCATCGCGCTGGAGCGGGTGCTGAAAACGCTGCACGCCGCCAAACCGCCCTTCCGGGGGAAAATGCTGGCCCTGCGCGGCAACCTAACCGCTATCGCCCGCTCAACCCGCTACGTCGATGAGGACTTGAACCGCATTTGGACCCCGCCACGGCTGAAAGCCCTGGCAGAATGCCCCCCGAAGGGGAACGCCGAAACCGTAGAAGAAAAAGAGCAGCGGGAACTGTTCAGTATCTTCCACCCGATATTGAGCGACTATCGCACCCCGGTTTGCCTGGTCGATCTGCATACCACTTCATCCGAAAGCCCCCCGTTTTTGATCCTGGCGGATACCATTCGCAATCGCAAGCTGGTGCGGCAGCTTCCTGCCCCGCTTATCTTAGGCATGGAAGAACTGTTAGAGGGCACTATTCTCAATTACGCCGGCGATCTGGGCATTTCCGCATTGGCGTTCGAGGCCGGGCAGCACCGGCAACAGCGCTCCGTTGAACACCACGTGGCCGCGATCTGGATACTCTTAGCCGCCGCCGGCTGCCTCGCCGCCGCTCACGTTCCCGGTTTTGAAGCGCATCGCGCGCTGCTGGCCGAAGCCGTGACCGGGCTTTCCCGGGTCTTCGAAGTGCGCTTCCGCTATGGCATCCAGCCGGGAGAGGATTTCCGGATGGAGCCGGGCTACTGGAATTTCCGGAAAATCAAGCGCAGCGAGGCGCTGGCCGGCGGCCGCGCCGGGGAAATCCGCAGCCCTTTCAACGGCCATATTTTTATGCCCCTTTACCAATCCCAGGGAAATGACGGTTTTTTCATCATCCGCCCCCTGGCGGGTTTCTGGCTAAAGCTATCCGAATGGCTGCGCCGCTTAAAAGTTGAGAAACTTCTCCCCTTTTTGCCGGGAATTTCCCAAAATCCTTCCGCGCCTTTTGAATTGCAAGTCAATCCCACGATTGCCCGCTGGCACATGCTGGAGATTTTTCACCTGCTGGGCTACCGCCGGGCAAGAATCGAAGGCCGCCGCCTGATTTTTATGAAACGCCGGTATGATATTCATGGGCCGGAGAAGGACCAGGGGAGAAAGCCTGCCCTGAGCTTGTCGAAGGGTGGCAAGTGAGAAAGCCTGCTACTGTGCGGCTTTGTAATTTACCGCTTTGATTCCCCGCGGCAGATACCCTATTTTCCCATTGCCATTTTTGGAAAATTTCGATTAATTTAGAACCCGGTGAAGAGATTGGGGTTAAAGGTAACAAAAGTGGGAAGTTGCAAGTTGCAAGTAAGAAAGCCTGCCCCGGGCTTGTCGAAGGGTGGCAAGTGAGAGGTTGCAAGCGGCAAGTAAAAGGTTGCAAAGGGTAAGTGGTGAGAAGTAATCGTTTCACTACTATTCCCACTTGTAACTTCTTACTTCTCACTTGCTCGATCAGGAAATCAAACAGGAGTTCAAGATGATAAAGTATGCTGTAATTATTGCAGTTTTGTTAACAACGGCCGGATTTGCCCAAACCAGAGTGGTGGACCACTCTACTCAGCGCATTACCCTGGAATTCCAACTGCCGCGGCTAACCGCTAACCCGGTTTCGCTGCATGGCCGTGAATACACCCTGTTTCAATATGAAGGCAGCCAGCCCCTGGCGGAAGAAGGCGCGCCGATTATCCCCTATACCATTGCCCGGGTGGCCATTCCCCCGGCAGCTACCCTTGCTTCTCAATTCCAAATTCTGGAACAAAGCGAGCTAAACCAGACCGAGGTGCTCCCCGCGGTGCTGGTAAACGGGTTAAGGGAGAGCAATCGCCCCAAAATCGATCCCCGGATATACGGATCCGCCGCCCCTTATCCCGCGGAGATCGTGGAAGTGAGCGAGCCGTACATCTTCCGCAATATGCGCATGGTGGACGTGAAAATTTACCCCCTGCAATTCTATCCCGCGGAGCGCCGGGTGCGCCTGCTCAAGCGCGTTTCCATCCAACTGACCCTGCGGGGATGGCAGCCGGGCGAAACGCTTTCCCGGATCTCGCAAACCGGCCGGGAATTGCTGAAACAGCGCCTGGTCAATTTCGAGCAGGCGCAGAACTGGGCGCTCCCCTCCCCTTCCGCTTTGCAGCGGGTAATCCCGAACTATGATTTCAGCGTGGGCAACTGGTATAAAATCCCGGTCAGCGAAGAGGGCATCTACCACATCAGCGGGCAGTTCCTGCAAGACCAGGGCGTCGCCATTTCCGCCATCGACCCGGCCACCATCCAGGTATTCAACTACGGGGGCGCCCCGCTCAGCTACAACACCGCGGTTCCGCGCCCGGCCGATCTCAATGAAATTGCCATCGAATTGATCGACCAGAACGGCAACGGCGCTTTCGAGGCGGACGATGCGGTGCTATTTTACGGCCGGGACGTGGAGGGCTGGGTTTACAGCAATTCGGAGGGAAGGTGGGTGAACTACCTGAACCCTTACTCTTTCACCAATTATTTTCTGATTACGTTCAACCAGAATATCGGAAAACGCATTCCTGCGGAGAATTCCAACCAGTATCCCGACCCGGTAGCGGCGGTTTCGTTCTTCGACCAGCAACGTTACCAGGAAGAGCGCTACAATATTCTCCAGTCCGGGATTGATTGGTACTGGCTGAAATTCCAGGGCAGCTCCGGCGAAACTACCCTGAACATCCGGGCGCCCCAGGGCGCGCTGCCGGACAGCCAGTTTTTCTCGGCCCGCTTCAAAGGGGGATCGGGAAGCCATTACTGGGAACCGGGCGGGTTTAATTACAAATTTACGCTATTTTTGAACGGGGAGAACCTGGGCAATATTGCTCCTTTTAACGACGCCACCGAGCGCCTGGTGAACAATCTGCCCCTTTCCGGCCTGCATGGCGGCGATAACCAACTGCTGGTTAAATATGAGGGCAACCAGGAAGGCTGCTATGCTTACTTCGATTATTTCGAGGTGCGTTTTAAGCGCTCCTTCCAGGCGGAAAACGGTTTTTTGAAGTTTTACTATGACGTTCAGCCCACCCCGCGGGAATTTTTGATTACCGGGCTGCCCGCGGAAACCAACCGGGTGTGGGACGTTACGGATTTTGCCAACGTCAAGTCGATTATCCCGCTTCAGAACGGCAGCACGGTACGTTTCCACGCCCAGGAAAACCTGAAGACCGCGAAAGCATATTACGTTTTTAGCGCCGCGGCCATCAAATCCGTAAGCCAGATGATGGCCCTGGAAAACAGCGCCAACCTGCGCAATCCCGACCGCCGCGGCCAACTGCTGCTGATTACCGCGGATGAGTTCTACGACGCCGCGGAAGAGTGGGAAAACTTCAAAGAGAGCTACCTTCTCCACCCCATAGAAACCGAACGGGTGAAAGTGAGCGAGATTTTCCGGGAATTCTCTTCCGGTGTAGCGGATCCCACCGCCATTCGAGATTTTATCAAGTTCGCTTATGAAAACTGGACCGTGCCGCCGGATTACATTCAACTGTTAGGCGACGGCAGCTATGATTATCGCAATATCGAACTGACCGATTATGAAAACCGCGTCCCGGTATTCGAGATTACCGCGAATGACGACGTTTCCAGCCGGGTCACCGATAACTTTTTTACCGCCATTTATTCCCAGGGATTGAGCAATTTGACCCCGGTGTTGGCGGTGGCGCGCATGCCGGCCAATTCCACGGGCGAGGTGCAAAACTATCTGCGGAAAATGCGCGCCTACGCCGAAGCCTACCGGGGCGGCAGCGCCAGCAACGGCTGGCAGACGGTGCTCACCTTCGTGGCCGACGATGAATGCCGGAGCGCCAGCGTCTGCAACGAGTGGTTTCACCTGCAACAGACCGAGAATATCGTCAGTAAGGTGCCCGGGAAGTTCGACACCCGGAAAATTTATTTAGTGGATTACGATCCCCAGGCCGGGGGACTGGGCCGCCTGAAGCCGAAAGCTACCGCGGACCTGCTCGATCAGATCAACCGCGGCACCCTGATGATCAATTTCTTCGGGCACGGCGACCCCACCACCTGGGCGCACGAACAGGTGCTGACCAAGGCCCGCGATCTTCCGCAGATCGACAATGGCGCCCGCCTGCCGATCTGGGTGGCGGCTACTTGCACCTGGGGCAAATACGATGATCCCCGCATTCCTTCTATGGCGGAAGAAATGGTCTGGTCGGACGGCGGGGGAATCGCTTCCATCGCCGCCTCGCGCCCCTCCTTCGCTTTTCAGAATGAAGTTTTTGCAGAAAGCCTTTACAACAAGCTCTTTCGCAACCGCAGCGACAACAAACATTCCCTGTTATTAGGTTTGGCAACCCAGCTTTCTATGGGCGGGGGAACCAACGACCAGAAGTACCATCTGTTGGGAGACGTGGCCCTGCACCTGGCCGACCCCATCCACGTCATCAAAGTGGTTTCGATTTCCGCCGATACCTTAAAGGCGCTCTCCACCGTCACCATCAACGCCAGCGTGCACGATTCCTTAGACAATTTCCTCCCCGGCTTTAACGGAAAGGCGCTGCTCCGGGTGTACGACGCGGTGGACAGCCTCACCCACCCACCGTTGGGGCCCAACTATTACTACACCTACCTGGGCGGAACGATCTTCAAAGGCATCGTTTCCGTGGAGAACGGGCAATTGCAGGGCAGTTTCATCGTTCCCAAGTCCATCAAGTACAAAAATTCCCGCACCGGGCGGGTGAGCATCTACGCCTGGAATGCAGACAGCGAGGTTCAATCCGACGCGGTGGGCTATAACAACGCCCTGCTCTTCAACGGAACCGTATCGCTTTCCGACACCCGGGGCCCGGAGATTCAGTTCGGCTTCCCGGATCAGCCGGATTTCTTCGACGGGGATTACGTCAGCTCCCAGCCCACCCTTATCGTGCGCCTGAAGGATGATAACGGCATCAATCTTACCGGGGAAACCGGCCACCGCATCGAGCTGACCATCGACAATTCCATCAAAAAAGACCTGACCGAATTTTTTGTGTATAATGAAAACAGCTACACCGAAGGCCAGCTTCAGTACACCCTTCCGGCGCTTTCTTCCGGCAGGCACCAATTGACCATTTCCGCCTGGGACAACCTGAACAACTATTCCGA
>WYBG01000286.1 GCA_011526015.1 Deltaproteobacteria bacterium
TGTTAAATTAGAAATAAATGACGTGCATGCGTTTCAAAACCTGATTAGGATGTATGGCTGACCAGATAACAAAATTTGCCCGGGTCATTATTCCCATCCCGGTGGATACCCCGTTTTCCTATTCCATACCCGAAGACCTGGCCGATTTGATCCGCCCGGGAGTGCAGGTGATCGTACCGGTGGGAGAACGCTACCTGCCGGGAATCGTGATGGACACGGAAACGGCCCCGGAGAAGCCCGATTACGAGATCAAACCGATCCACGACGTGGTCAGCGTGGAACCGTTCATCGGGGAGGACCTGCTAAAACTGCTGGAATGGATTTCCGATTACTACATCTGCCACCTGGGAGAGGCCTGCCGGCTGGTCAATCCCGCCTTGAATCTCGAGAAATCCGGTTATGAATTGCAGCGCCGCGCCGGGGAAATCCCGGAAGATTTGCCCCCGCGCCTGCGGGAAATGCTGGCGCAGCTTCCCCCCGGGGAATGGATCTCCTTGCCGCAGGTAGAAACCGCCCTCGCCGCATCCAACCTGCTGTATCGCACCCACCGTTTGAAAAAACTGGGGTTGATCGATACCCGCTACACCCCGCCCCGGCCGCGCAAAATCTACAAAACCGTGGATTTGTTCGCATTGCAGCCCTCCGAAAAGTGGCCGCTCCCCGCGCAGCAAAAGTACCTGGCCGAAAACGCCCGGAGATACGAACGCGCCCGCGAGTTGATTGCCTACTTGCAGGCTCAGGAGAGCGGCCGTGCCGCCCGCCCGCAATTAAAAGAAGCGGGTTTTCCGGCGGAATTGCTCAAGCGCCTGGAAGCGGAGGGGGTTTTGCTGCGCGGGGAAACCGAGGTGTTCCGCGAGCAGGGCGTTCACTTTTATGAAGAGAGCAAAGCGCTGACGCTGAGCGAGGAGCAGCAGGAATTCATCGACCGGGTAACCCCCTGCCTTAGCGGCGGCGGGCAGTACAAAACCTTTTTGCTGCACGGCATCACCGGGAGCGGTAAGACCCAGGTTTACATCGAGCTGATCAAAACCGTGCTGGCGCAGGGGCGGCAGGCCATCGTGCTCATCCCGGAAATCGTGCTCACCCCCCAGACCATGGCGCGCTTCCGGAACCATTTCGGGGAGCAGGCGGCGGTCATCCACAGCCGTATTTCCGGGGGAGAAAAGCTGGAAATTCTGCAAAAAATCCGCGAAGACAAGTTCAGCATCGTGATCGGGCCGCGCTCGGCCATTTTTGCCCCGTTCAAGAAGTTGGGCATCATCATCGTCGATGAGGAGCACGAGGGCAGCTACAAGCAAAACGACGCCGCGCCCCGCTACAACGCCCGCGACGTGGCGCTCTACCGCGCCTTTTTGAACCGGATTCCGGTGGTGTTAGGCTCCGCCACACCCAGCCTGGAGAGCCTTTACAACGCCCGCACCGGGAAGTATGAGTATTTTCACCTTTCCAAACGGATCAGCGCCCGCAATTTGCCGCGCGCCCAGTTGCTGGATTTCAAGGAGGAATGGCGGCGCACCGGGGCGCTGCAAATTCTATCCGAAAACCTGCTGTTGAAAATGGAATCCCGCTTGATCAGCCGGGAACAGGGAATGCTGCTGCAAAACCGCCGGGGATTTTCGCCTTACATTCTATGCCAGGAGTGCGGCCACGTGGAAAAATGTCCCAACTGCGACATCACCCTCACCTATCACCTGGCCGGTAAGAATCTGCGTTGCCACTATTGCGGATTTACTACCCCCGCGCCGGATTTCTGCCCGCAATGCAAAGGGATTGACATTATTTATAAAGGCGTCGGCACTCAAAAAATCGAAGAGGAGGCCAAACAACGCTTTCCCCACGCCCGGATGCTGCGCATGGACCAGGATACTACCCGGCGGCGGCACGATCACGCCGCTATTCTGGAAAAATTCCGCAACCGCAAAGCGGATTTCCTCATCGGCACCAAAATGATCGCCAAGGGGCTGGATTTCGGGCGGGTGACGTTGGTGGGCATCATCAACGCCGACCAGGGGCTGCACTTCCCGGACTTCCGCGCCAGCGAAAAAACCTTCCAATTGCTGGTGCAGGCGGCCGGGCGGGCCGGGCGGGGAGTGCACAGCGGCGAGGTGGTCATCCAGACCTTCGATCCCAACCACTATGTTTTCAAATACCTGCTCACCCACGACTACCTGGGTTTTTATGAGCGGGAAGTGGAAACCCGCAAATCCTTGAATTACCCGCCCTTTTCGCGCCTGTGCCTGATCCGGGTGGTGGGAGAATCGGAAGAGCGGGTGCTGCATTACGGCCAGGAGATCGCCCGCTACCTCTGGCAGGCCAACCGGGAGAAGAAATTCAGTGTGCTGGGTCCCGCCCCGGCGCCGCTGGCGCGGATCAACAACCGTTACCGCTACCATATCCTGGTCAAGCAGCCCCGGGAGAGCGACCCCTCTATGGGCGCCGTGCGCCGCCTTCTCAAAGAAGGGATTTACAAGAACCCCGCGGTTAAAAAATGGCCGGTGGAGATACAGATTGATATGGATCCGCTGGAGATTTTGTGAGCCGGCGTTTTACTACCGTGCACTTTTGTCATTCCCGCATGTTCCCCGCTTAATACCTGCGGGGACAAGCTTTAGCGGGAATCCAGGAAAAATCAAGCATGTGGATGCCCGATTACTACATTCGGGCATGACAAATTACGCCAAATTCGCTGTTTTTAAAAAAGTGCACGGTAACAAAGCTGGCGTTTGGCGGCGCATCCCCGAAAAACTGTTTTTCTCAACAGCATAAAAAAGCCGAAAAATCAAGGTACCTACATCCAGTGAATCCCGTTCATTCTGTCCAAAAATTATTTCCGATTCAATCTATCATTCCAACCCCGCCTGAATTCAGCTTTGCAGAGTGCCTGCGCTTCCTCAATCGCTCCCCCCGGGAGTGCCTGCACTATGCCGGAGACGGTGAATTATTCAAGCCGCTGAAGTTCGATGATGCCGCCGTTTTGGTGCGGGTGCGCCAAAATGACGCCGGGGAATTGGCGATAGACTTTCCGAAGGGAGCGCCCGGGGAAACTTTCCGGGCCGCGGCCGCGAATTATATCCGCGAATGGCTGGATTTGGAGCGGGATTTGAAACCGTTCTACGCTATAGCGAATAACGATTCCCTGTTGGAGAAATTGGTTCAGCAGTATTACGGGTTGCGCCTGATCGGAATTCCGGATTTGTTCGAGGCGCTGGGCTGGGCGGTGATCGGCCAGCAGATCAACCTGCCGTTTGCCTACACCTTGAAAAAACGCCTGGTAGAAGCATTCGGGGAGAAGATCGTTCACCGTCGGCGGGAGCACTGGCTGTTTCCAGATCCTGCGACGGTGGCGGGCCTCGAGCCGGAAGATTTGCTGGGAATGCAATTCTCGCGCAGGAAAGCGGAGTATCTCATCGGAATTGCCCAACTGCTGACCAGCGGGGAGATCAGCCGGGAAAAAATTCTGAGAGAATCCGATGGGATCGAGGAGATGCGCCGCCGCTTGCAGAGTATCCGCGGGGTGGGGGAGTGGACCGCCGATTACGTGCTGATGAAGTGCTTTCGCGTTCCCTCCGCCTTCCCCATCGGGGACGCGGGGCTGCACAACGCCCTGAAAAACCAGTTAGGCCTCTCTCGCAAACCGTCCCCGGCGGAAATCAAAGTGCTGGCCCGGCGATGGAAAGGCTGGGAAGCCTACGCAACCTTTTATCTATGGAGGTCCCTGGTATGAGCGAGGAATACCGCGCGTATTATCATTCGCCGATCGGCTGGATCAGGATTACCGGCACGGAAGAGGGGATTACTTCCCTCTATTTCGTGGAGGATGCCGAAGCAGTAACGGGTGAAATCCCGCCCTGCCTGCAAGAATGCCTGCGCCAGTTAGACGAATATTTCCAGGGGCAGCGGCGCACTTTTTCCCTGAAATTGCTGCCCCGGGGCAGCGCATTCCAGCAGCGGGTATGGGCGCAACTGCTGAAAGTCCCGTACGGCAGCACCGCCTCGTACCGCGACATTGCCCTGGCCTTAGGCGACGCCGACGCGGTGCGGGCAGTGGGCAGCGCGAATGGGAAGAATCCCATTTCCATTATCATTCCCTGCCACCGCATCATCGGCAGCGACGGCAAGCTGATCGGCTACGGCGGGGGAGTGTGGCGGAAGGAGTGGCTGCTGCGCCACGAACGGGGCGTGCTGGTTTAGGAGTGCTCCGTAAGGAGTGGCTTGCGCCACAAAATTTATTTTGCATTAAAAATTATTCTGCACTCAATGCTTGCGTTACGGGCGGATACTTTAGCCTAAATATTTTCACTACAAAGGAAGATAATGAATTTGGCCATCCCACTCATTATCCTCGCTGCATTCAACAATAAGCACCAAATCATCTATCACTTGACCAATTGGAGTATCTTGATCTACTATAAAAATTGCCGGAATTGAAAGCCCTGCTCTAACCCGGGTATAAGCGAAATCCGGCATGGTTTCTACATCGTGAGTAAGCAATATACGTTTCCCTTTCACCGCCCATTCAAGTATAGCCGGATCATCCGCTGATGATAAACCGACATCTTGAATACGAACAATATCTACATGAGGATTTCGTAATAACAATCCTCTTACTATGTGGTTATTGAAATTCTCATCGGCCACAAAACGAATCATATTGCTAACTGTTTTTTACAACACGGCGTTTCAGCAATCGTTCACGTATGCCCTTTGAATCGAAGTGTGCTTCAATTTTTTTGCGAATAATTTCTGCGTTTTTTTGTCGCTCTTTCAGATATGCTTCCACTTCCGCTTGATTTCTTAAATAATAGCCGATAACAGCATAGACATCTGCCAATTCCAGAGATGGATATTGATATACTATTTCTTCACAGGTTGCTCCATTCTTAAAAGCTTTTACTACAGTTTCGAGTGTGACTCGAGTGCCGCCGACTCGTATGACACCGTGAGTATCTTTTTGCAACGGAAGCTGTGTTGTAGTGATTGAAAGTTCCATAGTTCATACCCGTTATCATTCAGTTCAACTTACAGAGTGAAGATAATCATTGATTTGAGATTATGCAATCAAGTACTCTTTCGCAAAATAAGCGATTCATGCTAAGCATTTGATTATTTTGTGTAAAATCGCCGGTGGAGCACTCATTTGCAGCATTCTTTGTGTCGATAACGGGGACATGGCGATTGTAAGGTACTTTCGGAGAATCATTCCGGCGGTGGTGCAAAGTAAATTTTGCGCTCCTTTGGCAATACTGGTTGCAGCCTGGCCATTGTTGGGGCAGCCGCTTCCGCTGCCCTTCCATTCCCCGCAATTCGCCGAAAAGGTGGATTACCACTCCTTTGCCCCGGCGTTGCTGCTGCAACACCGCATTCCCAATCGCTTTCAGAAACTTCCCAAAAACCCGGTTCTGACTCCCTCCCGGGGGAGCTGGGACAGCAAAGACGTGGCCGATCCCTTTGTGGCGGTGACTGCGGATTCGATCCTGTTGTTTTACGACGGGGATGATAACGACCGCTACCACATTGGTTACGCGGTGCGGGACTCCCTGGGCTGGGGCTGGCAAAAAAGGGGGTTGATCCTGGGCGGCAGCGGGGCGGAATGGGATTCCTTCCATCAAATTGCCCCGGTGGTGCTGCTTCACCCGGGGCGCTGGCTGCTTTATTACAACGGCAATCGCGAGGATAACGAA
>WYBG01000287.1 GCA_011526015.1 Deltaproteobacteria bacterium
CTGCTCTCCGAAACCGGGGTGGAATGGATTCGCCCGGTCAATCTCAACGTGGACCCGGAATGGTACATGGATCGCCTGATGCTCTGGACCCTCCCGCGCACCCAGGTGGGAATGCGCAAGTGGCGGGAAACCATCGCTGAAAAATTTCCCCATATCCGGGTGGGATATTAAAAAGACAGGGGCAGGGGCAGGGGCAGGGGCAGGGTGAGCGGTTCTACTCGTTGCTAAACTCTGTTTAGCAACGGGCTAACAGACGAAACTCAGTTTCGTATATTAGTGCGCTCCATCCCAGCGCTCCGGGATTGGAGCGAGTTCGATCTGAACAACTCCTGGAATACAACCGAGATGATAAATGGCACTATCTGAAGTTTTGCTCCAAAAAAGCCACTTTGTTGCACTCCTATAAAAAAGCGGGGCGTTTATGACCGAATTTCTGCTGCTGATAATCCTCATTCTCCTGGGCATTTTCATTCGCAGAACCTTCTCCCTGCGTGATGAACTGCGCCTGCTCCGGCAGGAATTTTCCGATCTACGGCGGCAGTTTTCCCGCGACGAAGCGTCCCCGCCGGTCTCCCCGCAACCGCCGGCCGGTGAAATGGCCGCTGCCGCACCGGCCCCCCAACCTTCCCTGCCGCCGCAGCCCGCAATGCCGGAAAAACCCCCTGCCCCGCGGGTTCCCCCCTCTCCCTCGACGGTGTTCCTGAAAAAGTCCGCCAGCCGGGAAGAGTGGGAGGCGCTCATCGGCGGGCAGTGGCTCAACCGCATCGGGGCGCTGGCGCTGATCATCGGGGCGATCTTTTTTCTGAAATACGCCTTCGACAATAACTGGATCAACGAAACCGTGCGAGTGCTGCTCGGCGGGCTGGCGGGGCTGGCGTCGCTCTTCGCGGCGTTTCGCTCCCACCGGAAAGGGTTCTACATCTTTTCCCAGGGGCTGTTCGGGGCGGGAATCGGTTTGCTCTACCTCTCCAGCTATGCTTCCTATAATTTTTATCAACTAATCCCCCAGCCGGCCGCTTTCGGGTTGATGATTGTGATCACGGCGGCGAGCATCTTCATCGCCCTGCGCTACAATGCCCTCTCCATCGCCATCCTGGGCTGGGCCAGCGGCTTTCTAACCCCCCTGGCGCTCAGCACCGGGCAGGCCAGCCAGGTGGGATTGTTCAGCTACATCGCGTTTTTAGACATTGCCCTGCTGGCGATTCTCTACCGGAAACCTAACTGGAGCATCTTAAAACCGCTCACCCTGGGCGCCACCTACCTGATGTACCTGCTCTGGTTCGACCAGTATTATTCTCCGGAACGGCTGGCCCTGACCATTTTTTTCCCCACCCTGTTCTGGGCGCTCTTCTACGCCGCCGCCCTGCCCGGTTTGCTGCGGGCGGAACTCTCCTTTGCCTCACTGGACCAGGCAATCGCCTCGCTAAACGCGGCGCTTTACTATCTCTTTATGCATATCATTCTCCATCCGGAACATCCTGCCGCAACCGCACTGGCGGCCCTGGCGCTGGGAGCGGCTTACCTCCTTCCGTATCTGAAAGTTAATTCCCGGCAGCCGGAAAAAGAAAAAAGCCTGGCCTCCTTCGCGGTCATCGCCGTCGCGCTGCTGGCCATTGCCACGGCGATCCAGTTTTCCGGGTATTGGCGGGTGTTTTTCTGGTCCCTGGAAGGTCTGGCGCTGGTGGGCGGCGGGGTGCGCTTCAACCTGAAGCGGATCTGGCAAATCGCCCTGCTGCTGCTGGCAATAGCAACGGCGGGATTATTAGGGGAGTTGATTTTTGAAGCATTCCCGTTCGGAAAACCGGAATATTCCCTGCTGTTCAGCAAGCGCACCGCCGCCTTTTTGATGGCCGCGCTGGCTTGCGGGTTGAGCGCCGCACTGTTAAACCGAGCCGGTGAAAACCGAACCGG
The DNA here is from genome assembly GCA_011526015.1 of Deltaproteobacteria bacterium. GTDB lineage: Bacteria > Calditrichota > Calditrichia > RBG-13-44-9 > J075 > JABWBP01. The sequence continues at coordinate 1,912 of WYBG01000287.1, forward strand.
CGAGAGCCGCCCGGCAATTATTCAACAAATTTTGCATTACGCCTGGAGCGTGTTGGGATTTATCTGGATCAACGTTGAGATCAACGAATATTTCCGGAAATTGCTCGAAGCCTCTCCGGATGATAACGAAGCCCTGGAATTCCGGCTCCTGTTGCTGCGCTACAGCGCCTGGATGGCCTACTCCCTGATCCTGGCCTTCTTCGGCGCTTCCCGGCGGAATCCGGCGCTGCGCTGGGTGGGATTGGGAATTGCCGGAATAGCGGTTTTCTTCTCCGTCTTTGATCTGAGCTGGTACCGCCCGATCGAGCGCTTCACGGTTTTGTGGAACGGGCGGGCTTTGGCGCTGCTCTTCCTGGCGCTGGGACTGTTTGCCCAAGGGCAGCTGGTCTATCGGCGGGAATTGCCCCTGCGCCGGAGCCGGAAAGTGGTGACGGCGCTGCGCCTGGCGGCGTTGCTGCTGATCCTGGCGCTGGTCACCGCGGAAACCAACGACGCATTCGACAAAAAAATCGTTTCCTTTATCTTAGAAAATCAAACCACGGACGCCCATCCGCAGGTGAAAACCTTGCGCGACGTGCAGCAACTGGCCATTTCCCTGGTCTGGCTGATGTATTCGATTATTTTAATGGGGGTGGGAATCTGGCGGCGCATGGCCGGGGCGCGTTTTGCCGCCATCGGCCTGTTCGGCCTTACTATTCTGAAAATTTTTGTGTACGATCTGTCATTTCTTGGCACCCTGTACCGCTTTATTTCCTTTATCGGCCTGGGGCTGGTGCTGTTAGGCGTATCGTACCTGTACCAGCGATACAAAGCGGTTCTCTTCGGCAATGATGCCGGGAGAACCGCCCCATAATCGGACGCTTCCTTGCGTCCCGGCGTTGTGGCGAACATCTCATTTAATTGGCAATTGCCAATTATCAATTGCCAATTAAAAAATTTTCCTTCATAACACGGGCCGGCATCTCCAACCCGGCAATCTTCAATTTTCAATCTTCAATCGAAAATCCCTAATCCATCTGCTTGCGCAAAAACGTGGGGATGTCCAGGTCGTCGATTTCCGAATCGAAAGTGATCCCGTCCGATTTCTGGATGAGGGGGCGGTTTTCGGCCGCTTCCTCGGTTTTTTTCCGTTTTTCCCGCAAGAAAGTCGGCAAATCCAGCACCCGGGAATTGACCTCCATGGGCTTGCTGGCTTCCGGTTTGACCACCGCCCGTTCATCAGAGTTGAACCCGGTAGCAATCACGGTGATGAATATTTCGTCGTTCAGATTTTCATCGATCACCGCCCCGAAGATCACGTTGGCGTCTTCCCCGGCTTCCTCGTAGATGATGGTAGTCGATTCGCTCACCTCATAGAGGGACATCTGGCTGCCGCCGGTAATATTGACCAGCACCCCCCGGGCTCCGCGAATGGAAACCCCTTCCAACAGCGGGCTGGCAATGGCTTGCTGCGCCGCCTGCACCGCCTTTCCGTCGCCGCGGGAGTAGCCGGTTCCCATCAGCGCGTCGCCCATCTCCGCCATTATGGTGCGCACGTCCGCAAAATCCAGGTTGATCAGCCCCGGCACGGTAATCAGGTCGGAAATGCCCTTGGTGGCGTGCAGCAGCACTTCATCGGCCACTTTGAAGGCGTCTAACAGGGGAGTGGTTTTATCCACCACCGCAAACAACCGCTGGTTGGGAATCACGATCAGGGTATCCACGGCCTTGCGCATTTCCTGGATGCCCTGCTCCGCCCGCTGCAACCGTTTCAGGCCCTCGAACGTGAAGGGTTTGGTCACGATCCCAACCGTCAGCGCCCCTAACTCTTTAGCCGCTTGCGCCACAACCGGCGCAGCCCCGGTGCCGGTTCCGCCGCCCATTCCGGCGGTTACGAACACCATGTCGGACCCCGCCAGCGCCTTCTTCACCTCTTCATAGTCTTCTTCGATGGCCTTGCGCCCGATCTCCGGGTTGGCGCCGGCGCCAAGCCCGTGGGTTAGCTGCTTGCCGATTTGCACCTTGAACTGGGCGTGATTCTGCTCCAGCGCCTGGGAATCGGTATTGATGGAAATGAAATCCACCCCGCTCAGGCCGGTTGTTACCATGGTGTTGATGGCATTGCCGCCGGCGCCGCCGACCCCGATTACCTTCAACTTCGCATTCAATTCCGCTCGTTCGTCAAACTCTATCGCCATAACGCCTCCAGTTGGTTATAGTTGATCGCCTTCCTTGCCGCCTTGGTAAAGACAGGGGCAGGAGCAGGCGGCAGGGGCAGCCAAAACAATTATCGCCTACTGCCTGCTGCCCCTGCAACTGCTACTGCCTACGCCTACTATTCTAAAAAAACCGCTTAAAAAACTGCCGGAAACTGCCTAACACGTCGTCCCACAAAACCCCGTGCTGGGGATTGGATAATATGCCGTTCTGATGGTAGAGCGGCCCATAGAGGCACAATCCTACCGCGGTGCTGTAAATAGGGCTGCGCACAGAGTCGGTGAGCCCGCCTAAGGTTTTGGGAACTCCCAACCGCACCGGCATTCCCCAGATGTCTTCCGCCATTTTTGCGGTGCCCTCTAACAGCGCCGCGCCGCCGGTAATCACCGCGCCGGCGGCCATCAAATCCAGCAGCTCCGATTTTTTCATTTTTTGGTGTACCAAGAACAGGATTTCCTCCATGCGCGGTGCAATAATATCCACCAGCACCGAACGGGAGATGGTGCGCGGCAGCCGCCCTCCTACCCCGGGCACGGTGATGGTGTCCGCCTCGCTGATGCTGTCGCGCATGGCCGCCCCATATTTGATCTTGATCGCCTCGGCCTGTTCCGGGGGGGTGCGCAATCCCACCGCAATATCATTGGTGACGTGCTGCCCGCCCAGCGCCACCACGGAGGTATGCTGGATGTGCCCGTCGAAGAACATGGCGATGTCGCAAGTGCCGCCGCCGATGTCCACCAGCGCCACCCCTAACTGCCGCTCGTCGTCATCTAACACCGCGATGCTGGAAGCCAGCGGCTCCAGCACGATTTCCTCCACGTCATAGCCGGCGCGCTGCACGCTGCGCACGATGTTCTGCGCCGAAGTGACCGCGGCGGTGACGATGTGCACCTCTACCTCCAGGCGCACCCCGGACATGCCCACGGGATCGGCGATGCCGTCCTGGTCGTCCACCAGGAATTCCTGGGGAATGACGTGGATGATTTCCCGGTCGATGGGAAGCGCCAGGGCTTTGGCGGCGTTGATGGCCCGCTCCACGTCTTCCTCGCTGATCTCGTGATCGTCGCGGGAGACGCCCACCATGCCCTTGCTGTTGATGCTGCGGATGTGGTCCCCGGCAATGCCCACAAAAACCGATTCCACCTGGATGCCGGCCATCGCTTCCGCTTCTTCCACGGCCGCCCGCACGGAATTGACGGTTTTATCGATATTTACCACCACTCCCTTGCGCAGCCCGTGAGAGGGAGAGCTGCCGATCCCCACAACGTTCAGCTTGCCGTCGGGATCCTCTTTCACCACCACGGCGCAAATCTTGGTCGTGCCAATGTCTAACCCGGTAATGAGTCTGCCTTCCATACGTAGTCCCTTTGTGTGTCTGGGTATCTTTCTTTTTTGTTATTTCAAATCTGATTGTATTGATGCTCGTTTCTCGATGCTAGATGTTCGATATTTGGTTCTTGATGCTGGTGGATACCTTGCAGCGGATTTGATCTATATCGAGTATCCAGCATCGAGCATCCAGCATCCAGTATCCAGCATCCCAACTTTCACCCTTTTTTCCGCAAGACAATACGCTCCTCAAACGTAAGATCGATCTGCTTGATGGCCGGCAACTGGCCGACGACCGGCTCTTTTTCCAGCAGTTGGCTGAGCAGGTAGAGACGCTGGTAATGCTTTTCCCGGCCGATCTTCACCCGCGCCGCGCCTTTGACTAAAATCAGCTCCGGCTCGCGATTCTTCCCCAGGTTTATCTCGGAAATAAACGAGAAGAGATTGCGATCGACTTCGCGAATTTTTTGCACGATCCCGATGGTCTCTTGCAGCGCCAGACTGTCTTTGGCCAACTCCCGGGCGGTTATGCCGGTCACCAGCGGGTATTTACTCATGGGCATGGAGGGCAATTTTTTGAGAATGACCCCCTCTTCATCGACCATGTAGAGCACCCGGTCGGCTAAGTAGAAGACCGGCTCCCGCTCCTGCACGTTGATCAAAATCGTCGCCGGCATCACCCGGGAGACGCTGACCCCCCGGAAATAAGCATTTTTCAACAGCGTTTTGTTCAGTTCCTCGACGTTAACCTTATACATGATTTGCGTGGTATCGATTTTGGCCGCCTTGCGGATTTCCTGCGTATCGATGAAACGGTTGCCGGTAATGCGCACCGTTTCCGCCCGGAAAAGCGAGGTGCGGTACATCAGGTAATTGCTCCCGCGATAGACGCCATACCCCGCCAGCGCCAGCAATCCCAAAATCGCCACCATTTTGGGGCTGGGATATAACATCTTCGGCATTTGTTTGTTCTTGCGTTTCATGGTCTCGGAATTTCGTATTGCGTATTTTGTATTGCGTATTTTGTATTGCGTATTTCGTATTGCGTAATGGGTAACTCGTAATGCGTAAGGGTCTCGAAAGTTACGTATTGCGTATTACGTAGTGCGTAAGAAAAACGGAATACGCAATACGCAATCATCATAAAAGTTACGCATTACGTTTTACGCATTACGGTTCACGCTTCCCGGCTTCTCCACCCTTCGTTGATCTTCCTCCGGAAACCCTACCAGCTTTACTTCCAATTCCAGCCAGACCCCGGAGTGTTCGTACACCTTGCGTTGCACCCGCCAGATCACTTCGTAAATGTCCCCCGCGCTGGCGTGGTTGAAGTTGACCACGAAATTGGCGTGCTTGGGAGAAACCATCGCTCCGCCGACGGTGAATCCTTTGCACCCCGCCGCTTCGATCAACCGTCCGGCGTAATCCCCGGGAGGGCGTTTGAACACGCTTCCGCAGGAGGGATACTCCAGGGGCTGCTTCTCGGCGCGGCGTTTCAGGTAATCTTCCCGCGAGCGGGTCAATTGTTCCCGGTTCCCCGGCTCCATGAACAGCCAGCAACCCAGTAAAATTTTATTTTCCAGGCCGTCAGCGCGGCGGTAACCGAACTGCGCTTCCTCCCGGGTAAGCTGAACCCGGCGGCCTTTCTCGTCCAGCGCGTCGATGCGCAGCACCCGCTCGCCGATCTCTCCCACGAACGCTCCGGCGTTCATCCGCAGCGCCCCCCCCACGGTGCCGGGAATGCCGGACATGTAATCCAATCCCCCCAGGCCGTGTTTTTCGCAATATTCCACCAAATCCGCCACCGTTGCGCCGGCGCCCACGTAGAGCAGGTTTCTTTCGTGAAACAACTGTCCGCAGCAATGCTCCAGCAGCGCTACCACCCCCCGGAACCCCTCATCATGCACCAGCACGTTGGCGCCCTTTCCCATCACAAAACAGGGTATGCCTTCCCGCATACAGTAGCGAATGATCTGCTCCAGCTCTTCTACCGTCGCGGGGGTCGCCAGGACATCCGCTTTACCGCCCACCCGGTAACTGGTCAGCGGCGCCAGCGGCTCAGCAAGGCGGCAGCTATCCGGGTATTCCCGCTTCAGCCGCTGGATGATTTTTTTGATCTTCTCCGAGTTCATTTTTCGTGTTCAGGTGTTCAGGTGTTCATATGTTTTGGTAAAATTGGAGAACGAGACGACCAGGCCGCCTGAATACTTGAAAACCTGAACACCCATTTTTCACTTTTCATTTTTCACTTTTCATTTTTCACCTAACTTTTCCGCTAATTCATTGGCGCACTTCCAGACGTCGCCGGCCCCGATGGTGATGACCATATCGCCGGGCCGGAGGAGCGGGAAC